>CABHOJ010000069.1 GCA_902168195.1 uncultured Methylotenera sp. | reverse complement strand
CCGGAGTAGGCTTCGTCCATGGTCGTGCGGTCCTGGGCCATGAACGTGATGGCGTTGTTCACGGATAGCAGTTTGCCCGTGGTGACCTGCTTGATCTTCATGCCGCGTTCGAAACGGCCGGAGCAGACGCGCAGGAACGCGATGCGGTCACGGTGTTTGGGATCCATATTGGCCTGGATCTTGAAGACGAAACCGGAGAACTTGGGTTCGTCAGGCGCGACGGCACGCGTCGCGGTCTGACGGGGCAAGGGGGCGGGTGAGAGGTCGACCACGGCATCGAGCAGCGATTGCACGCCGAAATTGTTGATGGCCGAGCCGAAGAACACCGGCGTCTGCTTGCCGCTGAGGTAATCGGCCTTGTCGAAGGTATGCGAAGCGCCGCGCACCAATTCGACGTCGATGCGCAGGTCATCCGCCTGGCTGCCGATCAATTCGTCCAGCCGCGGGTTATCCAGGCCCTGGATGGTCTCGGAGGTCCCCTTTTCCGCATGCGGATCGAAGAACGAGATGCTGTCGGTGTAAAGGTTGTAGACCCCACGGAAACTCTTGCCCATGCCGATGGGCCAGGTCATGGGCGCGCACTGCATGCCCAGCACCGATTCGATCTCGTCCAGCAACTCGATCGGCGCGCGGGATTCGCGGTCGAGCTTGTTGATGAAGGTGACGATGGGCGTGTCGCGCATACGACAGACATTGAGCAGCTTGATGGTCTGCGCTTCCACGCCGTTGACCGAGTCGATCACCATCACCGCCGAGTCGACGGCGGTCAGCGTGCGGTAGGTGTCTTCCGAGAAGTCGTCATGGCCCGGCGTGTCGAGCAGGTTGATCATGTGTTCGCGGTAAGGGAACTGCATGACGGAGGAGGTGACCGAGATGCCGCGCTGCTTCTCCAGTTCCATCCAGTCCGAGGTCGCATGCCGTGCGGCTTTGCGGCCACGCACTTCCCCCGCGACCTGGATCGCGCCGCCGAACCACAGCAGCTTTTCCGTGAGCGTGGTCTTACCCGCGTCCGGGTGGGAAATGATGGCGAACGTGCGCCGCCGCTGGATCTCTTCTTGAAGGCTGGACATGGCTGCTAGGTCTGGGCAAACCGCTATTTTACCTTTAGCCCCTTGTTCCACATAGACGAATTTGAATCCTGGCTTACAGACAGTGACCGGTAAAATTATTATTGATAATCATTCTCATTTGTATTTACAATAAAAAAGGACACCAATATCGCATCAGGGGAATCAAGCAATGCAGAAGAATCGGCACCGCAAGACATGCATGTCTTTGCTGTTATCCGCTATGTATATCCAGGGCTCAGCCCACGCGCAGGAGCCAGTGAAGGATACGCTGGCGGAAGTCGAAGTGAAGGCCGGGGCTGAAAAAGAAACAGCCCGCACCGAAGTGCGAGGCTATGTGGCCAATCGCGCGACCACCGCGACCAAGACCGACAGCTCCATCCTTGAGACACCGCAGTCGATTTCGGTCATCACCGCCGACCAGATCGAAGACCAGAAAGCGCAATCGGTGCAGGAGATCCTGCGTTACAGCGCCGGCGTGGTCGCCGACCAGTACGGTCTCGACTCCCGTGCCGATAGCTATTCGATCCGTGGGAATGCTGCGACCCAATACATCAACGGCCTGCGCGGCCTCAATAACTACTACACAGAAACCACGCGGCCCGACCCGTATAACCTGGAGCGCGTCGAGATCCTGCGTGGGCCGTCCTCCATGTTGTATGGCGCTGGCGGCGTGGGTGGTATCGTCAACCTGGTCAGCAAGCGTCCGCAACCGGTCGCCAAGCGCGAGGTCGGCATCTCGCTCGGCAATTTCAACCGCAAGCAGATCAATGCCGATATGACCGGACCGCTGAACGAAGATGGCACCTTGCTCTACCGTGTGGTGACCTTGGCGCGCGAGACCGATACGCAGGTGGATTATGCAGACGACCAGCGCATCCTGTTCGCGCCGTCGCTGACGTGGCGACCGAACGACCGCACCAACCTCACCGTGCTCGCGCAATACCAGCTCAACGACGGTCGTTCCACACCGCAGTTCCTTCCGTGGTCCGGTGTCTTACGCCCCAACCCGAATGGCAGGATCAGCTACGATACCTACCTCAGCGACCCGGACTTCGACCGCTACAAGACGCAATCGGCCCACCTCGGCTGGTCGTTCGAGCATATCCTTAACGACACCTGGACCTTCCGCCAGAATTTCCGGTACACCTCGAGCCGCAACAAATACAGCAGCCTATACCCGAACTCGTTCACCGGCGGTGCCAATCCGTTCATCGATCCCAACCAGCGCATCATCAACCGTTACGTCGATGCCAGCCGTTCGGATGCCAAGACCATCAATGTCGATAACAATGCGCAAGCCAAGTTCGTGACCGGTTTCGCTGAGCACACCCTGCTCATGGGGCTGGACTACTCCAGGTTCCGCCAGGGCATCAGCGGCTTCGCCGATGCCGGGCTGGGCAACCCGATCGA
The DNA here is from genome assembly GCA_902168195.1 of uncultured Methylotenera sp. Classification (GTDB taxonomy): domain Bacteria; phylum Pseudomonadota; class Gammaproteobacteria; order Burkholderiales; family Methylophilaceae; genus CABHOJ01. The sequence goes on along the minus strand of CABHOJ010000069.1, from coordinate 19,164 downwards.
TGTCTATGCGCCGGTCTACAACCCGGTCGATTTCTCCGGTGTCGGTGCCTACCAGCTACCGATGAGTCGCCAATACCAGACCGGTGTCTACATCCAGGATCAGATCAAGGTCGGCCCATGGATCGCGACCATCGGCTTGCGCCGTGACGAGGCGAAGCGCCAGGCTGACGGCAGCGATGCCCAGGTCGACCGCAAGACCACCGGTCGCTACGCGCTGACCTACCTGTTCGATAACGGCGTGGCGCCGTATGTCAGCTATGCCGAATCGTTCCAGCCGGTGCAGGGCACCGACAAAAACGGTAACTTGTTCAGTCCGCAGGAAGGCGAGCAATGGGAACTGGGCCTCAAGTACCAGCCGGTCGGTAGCCGCAGCCGTTACACCGCGGCCATCTACGATATGCGCGATACCAATCGCCTGACGGTGGATCCGACCAGCGTGTTCTTCTCGGTACAGAAAGGCGAGGTGCGCTCTCGCGGCCTGGAGCTGGAAGCCCTGATGTCCTTCGAGAACCGTCTCGACATGATTGCCGCCTACAGCTATACCAACGCCAAATATAGCCAGACCAACAACGCCGCGGAGAAGGGCGAGCAGGTTGAGACCATTCCGCGTCATCTGGCGTCGGTGTGGGGCATCAAGCGCTTCTCGGTCGGCAACATGGACGGTTTCCGCGCTGGCCTCGGTGCGCGCTACATCGGCGCATCGCATGACTCCACTGGTGTTCTGGAGACCCCGGATGTCACGCTGGTCGACGCCATGCTCGGTCTCGATCATGGCTCCTGGCGCTATGCATTGAACGCCAGCAACCTGTTCGACAAGGAATACGTCTCCACCTGTATCTCACGTGGCGATTGTTGGCTGGGCACCCGCCGTACAGCCATCGCCAGCGCCACTTACTACTGGTAAACCCTCCAATGGAAAGACATCCCATGCGCCAGAACCCCATGTCTCAGAACAAAGACAAGAACAGCCGCTTTCCTGACCTCAAGGTCATGACCCTTGCGCTTGCCACGCTGTTTTCCGGTCACGCCATGATGGCGAACGCCGAAACGCCGGACGAGACTTTGCCGGAGGTCAAGGTGAAGGCCAGCAAGCAAACCGAGAGCGATCTCCCCGAAGCCTACGCCGGCGGCCAGGTCGCTCGGGGTGCGCGGATCGGCATTCTGGGCAACCAGGATATGCTCGATGTGCCGTTCAGTTTCACCAGCTATACCAGCAAGACCATCGAGGATCAGCAGGCCAGGACACTGGGCGATGTGTTGCAGAACGACCCATCGGTACGCACCGGGCAGGCCTTCGGTACGGCGGCGCAGACCTTCGTGATCCGAGGCTATCCGCTGGTATCCGAGGATATCGCGTTCAATGGCTTGTTCGGTTTGTTGCCGCGGCAACTGCCGACACTGGAGAATATCGAGCGTGTCGACGTGTTCAAAGGCGCCAGTGCATTCCTGAACGGGGTGGCACCGAGCGGCTCCGGTATCGGCGGCAGTATCAACATCGTGCCCAAGCGCGCGGAAGATACGCCGATCAATCGTGCCACCGTCGATTACGCCCAGGACGGCCAGCTCGGCGCGCACGCCGATTTCGGTCGCCGATTCGGTAGCGACAACCAATTCGGTATCCGCCTCAATGCCGTGCAACGCGAAGGCAACACCTCGGTGCAGAGCGAGCACAACAAGCTGACCTTTGGGTCGCTAGGGCTGGATTTCCGGGATGAGAACCTGCGCCTGTCGACCGATATCGGCTACCAGAAACAGGATATCTCGCGACCGAGACTCGCGGTCAATATGGGCGGCACCGATGTACCGAATGCGCCGAAGTCCGATACCAACTACAGCCAGCCCTGGACCTTCACCAATGTCGAGTCGACCTATGCGATGTTCCGCGGCGAGTATGACTTCAGCCGGCATCTTTCGGCCTACGCGGCGGTCGGTGCCAGTCATAACAACGAACTCAACGACCTCGTCTCGCTCACGGTCGCGAATAACGGATCGGCCAGCGGATTCCGTTTCGCCAATTCCTACAATGTCGAGACGGTGACCGGCGAGGCCGGGCTGCGAGGTCGGTTCGAGACCGGCGCAGTCAAGCACAGCGTCAACCTGGGCGCGACCTCGACCAGTAGCACGGCACGTTCCGATTTCATCTTCGATTTCACACCCATCAATACCAGCATCTACAGACCGGTGGCGCAGCCCAAACCGAATGGATTCGGGCTGGATACTGGTTCGCTGGGAGATCCAGACGTGACCAATCGCGTACGCATCAAGAGTGTGGCTTTATCCGATACCTTGTCGATGCTGGATGACCGACTGTTCGTGACATTGGGTTTGCGCCGCCAGAGCATCCAGGTCATCAATTACGATTTCAATACCGGTGCCGAAAGCGATCATTCGGATAAGTCGATCACGACGCCGATCTATGGGGTGGTCGTAAAGCCTTGGCAACATGTCTCGCTCTATGCCAATCACATCGAAGGCTTGTCGCAGGGGCCGGTCGCACCGCTCGGTTCGGCCAATTTCGGGCAATCGCTCTCGCCACTGCGTTCCAAGCAGGATGAGGTCGGTGTCAAGGTCGACATGGGGCGATACGGCGCCAGCGCCGCCTTGTTCCAGATCGAACGCCCCAGCACCACGCTCAATGCCGCCAATGTCTTCACCAATGACGGCGAACAGCGCAATCGCGGTATCGAACTCAATACCTTTGGGGAGCCGCTAGACGGCTGGCGTCTACTTGGCGGCGCGGCCTTTACCGATGCCGAACTCACCAAGACCCAGGGTGGCTTGAATGACGGCAATACTTCGTTCGGTGTGCCTAAGCATCAGTACAACCTCGGTACGGAATATGACATCGCGGCGCTCCCCGGCCTGACGCTGACTGGGCGCTGGATACGCACGGGTGCGCAATATGTGCGGCAGGACAACAGCATCAGTATCCCGAGTTGGGAACGTTTCGATCTCGGGGCACGTTACCGGACCAAGCTCAACCAGCATGACGTGACCCTGCGCGCCAATGTCGAGAACGTGTTCGACAAGGACTACTGGGCCGGCGTATCGCCGACATTCGGCCAGGTCACCATGGGCCTGCCGCGCACCGTGCGTATATCGGCCACCTTCGATTTCTAGGGATAACCATGCGTAATCTTGGCGTACTCACGCATCGCTGGCTGGGGCTGTTCACAGCGGTGTTCCTTTTTATCTCCGGTCTGACAGGGGCAGTGATCTCCTGGGACCACGAACTGGACGAATGGCTGAACCCGCAACTTTTCAAGTATGAGGGTAGCGGGCAGCATCTTTCCCCGCTGGAACTGGCGAACCGGATCGAACAGGCTGAACCCCGGATGATGGTGACCTTCATGCCGCTCAATACGGAAGCAGGTCATACGTTCAAAGCCAGCATGAAGCCAAGGCCGGATCCGGCCACAGGCAAGGCCTTCGCTACCGATTATGACCAGGCGGCATTCAATCCCGAAGACGGTAGCATGCTCGGCAAGCGCATGTGGGGCGAGATCGCTCTCACACGCGAGAATCTATTGCCCTTCCTTTACAAGCTGCATTACACCATGCACATCCCGGATGGCTGGGGCGTGGAACTTGGGATGCTGTTCATGGGGATCGTCGGCATGGTCTGGGTGTTCGATAGCCTCGTCGCACTTTGGCTGTCTTTTCCGCGCTGGAGCGTGTGGAAGAAGTCACTGGCATTCCGCTGGAAGCGCGGCGGTTACCCGCTGAATTTCGACCTGCACCGTTCAGGTGGGGTCTGGGTCTGGTTGTTTCTGCTGCTACTGGCGGTGACCTCGGTTTCCATGAACCTCAATTACCAGGTGATGCGGCCTGTCGTTTCCATGTTCTCCCAGCTGACGCCCGATCCGTTCTCGACCATCGCGCCCAAGCCGATCGACGAGCCGATCGAGCCCGGTGTCCGTCGGGAACAGGTGCTTGAGATCGCAAAAACGGAAGCGCAGAAACGCGGCATCACTGACCCGGCTGGCGGCATCTTCTACTCCACGGAGTTCGGCGTCTATGGCGTGGGCTTCTACCAGCCGGAGAACGATCACGGGGACGGCGGACTCGGCAACCCCTGGCTCTATTTCGACGGCAAGGACGGCAAGCCGATCGGCGCCAAGATCCCGGGTACGGGTAGCGCCGGCGATATCTTTATGCAGGCGCAGTTCCCATTGCATTCGGGACGCATCCTCGGATTACCGGGCCGCATCATGATCTCGATCATGGGGGCAGTCGTCGCCATGCTGTCGCTGACCGGCATCGTCATCTGGCTGCATAAGCGGCGAAACCGAACCTTGCAGCGTTACCAGCAGGTGAGTGTGGATAGCAGCCTGATCGGTGGCGTATCCTGAAGTGCCAGGCCTTGGGCAATAAAAAACCGGCGTGAAGCCGGTTCTTCATTGCTTGGAGTCGTTATTGAACCGGCTGTTTCAACTGCTCGAGGATGGCCGGGTTGTCCAGCGTGGAGATGTCGGAGGTGATCTCTTCACCCTTGGCCAGTGAACGCAGCAGGCGACGCATGATCTTGCCGGAGCGGGTCTTGGGCAAGTTCTCGCCGAAGCGGATCTCGTCCGGCTTGGCGATCGGCCCGATCTCCTTGCCGACCCAGTCGCGTAGTTCAGCGACGATCTTCTTGGCGGCATCACCTTCAGGCCGCGCGCCTTTCAGCACCACATAAGCGACGACCGCTTCACCCTTGATATCGTGGGGTTTACCGACGACGGCCGCTTCCGCGACTAGCGGGTTGGCCACCAGCGCAGATTCGATCTCCATAGTGCCGAGACGATGGCCGGAGACGTTCAACACGTCGTCGATACGACCCATAATCCAGAAGTAGCCGTCGGCATCGCGGTGCGACGAATCGCCCGCGAGGTAGCAGCCCTTGAGTTCTTCCGGGAAGTAGGACTTCTTGAAGCGTTCCGGGTCGTTCCAGATGGTGCGGATCATGGACGGCCAGGGTTTGCGTACCACCAGCAGGCCGCCGCCGGTGCCTTCGACCGGCGCGCCATCCTCATGCACGATATCCATCATGATGCCGGGTAGGGGCAGGGTGCAGGAACCGGGCTTGGTCGGCACCGCGCCGGGCAAGGGCGCGATCATGTGGGCGCCGGTCTCGGTCTGCCACCAGGTGTCGGCGATCGGGCAGCGCTCCTTGCCGACCACAGTGTGGTACCACATCCAGGCTTCCGGGTTGATCGGTTCGCCCACCGTGCCGAGCAGGCGCAGGCTGGAGAGGTCGTATTGCTTGGGCAGGTCGGCACCCAGCTTGATGAGCGAGCGGATGGCGGTCGGCGCGGTATAGAAAATGCTGACCTTGTGCTTTTCGATCATCTGCCAGAAACGGCCGGCATCGGGGTAAGTCGGTACACCCTCGAAGATGACTTCGGTGCCGCCCAGCGCAAGCGGGCCATAGGCGACGTAACTGTGCCCGGTGATCCAGCCCACATCGGCCGTGCACCAAAAGATATCGGCAGACTTGTAATCGAACACCCATTTCATGCTCATGATGGCGCCGAGCAGGTAACCACCCGTGGAATGTTGCACGCCCTTGGGTTTGCCGGTGGAACCGGAGGTGTAGAGGATGAACAATGGATGTTCCGCATTGACCCAGGTCGGTTCGCACTGGTCGGACGCGGCGCTCTCCAGTTCATGCCACCAGACGTCGCGTCCGGCCGTCAATTGGACATCGCCACCGGTACGCTTGTAAACGATGACGCTCTTGACCGCTTCGCAGCCGCCGTAGGTCAGGGATTCGTCGACCGCCGGCTTTAGCGGCATGGCTTTGCCGCCACGGAACTGTCCGTCCGCGGTGATGATGAGCGATGCACCGACATCGGTGATGCGCTCATGCAGGCTCTTGGCCGAAAACCCGCCGAACACCACGGAATGGATGGCGCCGATACGGGCACAGGCCTGCATCGCGACGACCGCCTCGATGCTCATCGGCAAATAGATGATGACGCGGTCGCCGAGACCGACGCCCTGGGATTTCAGCACATTGGCGAAACGGCAGACACGCTGGTGCAACTGGCGATAGGTGATGTTGGTGACCTGGCCGTCGTCGCCTTCGAAGATCAGTGCGGTCTTGTCGCCACGAGAGGCCAGATGGCGATCGAGGCAGTTATAGGAGGCGTTCAGTTCGCCGTCATGGAACCAGCGGTAAAATGGGGCATTGGCTTCGTCGAGGACCTGAGTGAAAGGCTTCTGCCAGTCGAGTTCCGTGCGCGCCAGATTCGCCCAGAATCCTGTGTAGTCCTGGGCAGCTTGTTGGCATAAGGTCTCATAGGCCTGCATACCGGACACGTTGGCGGATTGCTTGAACGCATCATGCGGGGGAAAGACACGGGTTTCGGAAAGGACGGACTCGAACGACGACATAAAACTCCTCCAAAGAATGCTTATGCAACTGATTTCTTATGATTTATGGTAAAGCGCTTAGAATATGAATCATAACCCAATCACCCCCTATTGAGATGCCTAGCCTGGACCAAATTCTGCAAGAGAACGCCGTGCTTTCCGAGGACGAACGACGCCTGGCGCATGCCGTGGCATGCAGCCCGTTCATCAAGCGCCTGCTTGAAAGCGATACCCAATTACTACCCGAGTTGATGGGCCTGCTGCATACCCCATGGACGGCCGAGGCCATGCGCGAATGGCTGATGACGCAGGCTGTTGCGGACGAAACGCAGCTGAAACGCGCGCTGCGCAAATTGCGCCAGCGCGTCATGCTCAGATTGATCGTGCGCGACCTCAGCGGGCTCGGTGATCTCGACGAGGTGATGCAAGTCACGAGCGCACTGGCCGAAGTCACGGTGCAGTTCGCACTGCAACAACTGATGCCTGGCCTGATCGCGCAATACGGCACGCCGATCGGCGAGTCCGGCAAGCCGCAGGAGATGCTGGTGGTGGGCATGGGCAAGCTTGGCGGCGCAGAGCTCAACGTCTCTTCGGATATCGACCTCATCTTCGCCTTCGATGAGGATGGCGAGACCGATGGCGCCAAACCGGTCAGCAACGGCGAGTTCTTCACGCGGCTCGGCAAGCGCTTGATCTCTGCGATCGACGACGTCACCGAGGATGGTTTCGTCTTCCGCGTCGACATGCGTTTGCGTCCCTACGGCTCCGAAGGCCCATTGGCCTGTAGCCTGGCGATGCTGGAGGAGTACTACCAGAACCAGGGGCGCGAATGGGAGCGCTATGCCTGGATCAAGGGGCGGGTCATCGCAGGGGACGGCAAGACGCTGGCCGACCTGCTACGGCCTTTCGTATTCCGCAAATACCTCGATTACGGCGCCTTCGCCTCCATGCGCGATCTCAAGGTGCAGATCCAGCGCGACGTCAACCGCCGGGACTTGCACGACAACATCAAGCTCGGCCGCGGCGGCATCCGCGAGATCGAGTTCATCGCCCAGGTATTCCAGCTGATCCGCGGCGGGCGCGATGCCAGCCTACAGATCCGGCCAACGCTGGCGGTATTGCAGCGGTTGAAGGAAAAGGGGCTGATGCTGACAAGCACGGTCGAGGAGCTGACCGAGGCCTATGTGTTCCTGCGCAATCTGGAACACCGCCTGCAGTACCTTGAGGACGCCCAGACGCAGGACCTGCCGAAGAACGATGCCGCACAGGCGCGCATCACGCTGGCGATGGGCTTCCCGGATTGGGCGACCTTCCGCGAGGCACTGGAGATTCATCGTGCCAAGGTGCAACAGCACTTCACCGACCTCTTCAACGAACGCGAAGAGAAAGACGATAGCACCGAGGCCGATGCCGCCAGGCAGGCCCGGGAGATCTGGCAGGGGTTGCTGCCTGAACAGCAGGCCCACTCCGAGCTGCAGACGCTGGGGTTCAAGGACGTTGACGACACGCTGCGCCGCCTGGCCGGACAGCATGCAAGCAGCCGCTACAAGAACCTGCCGGAACTGAGCCGCCAGCGCTTCGATGCCCTGATGCCCATGGTCATATCGCAAGCGGCGCTCGAGCCGGAGCCAGACAAGACCCTGAGCAGGGTATCCGATCTCATGGACAGCATCTGCCGCCGCGCCAGTTACCTCGCCTTGCTGGCCGAGTTCCCGGATGCGCTGTCATTGGTCGTCAAGCTGGCGAGTGCGAGTCCCTGGCTGTGCCAATACTTGTCGCAGCATCCCATCCTGCTCGACGAACTGCTCGATACGCGTAATCTCTATGCACCGCCGGATTTCAAGGCCATGCGCGCGGAGCTGATGCGCCGCCTGGCGGAAGTGGAGGGGGATGTCGAGCGCCAGATGGACGTGATGCGACATTTCAAGCACGCGGCGGTGTTCAGGTTCGCCGCCAGCGACGTAGCGGGCCAGTTGCCTTTGCGCACCTTGTCCGACTACCTCAGCGAACTCGCGGACCTGATCCTGGATGTGACGTTGCAGACCATCTGGCCGACCTTGCGCGGTATCCATCGCGAGCAGCCCAAGTTCGCCGTCATCGGTTACGGCAAGCTGGGGGGAAAGGAGCTCGGATATGCCTCGGACCTCGACATCATCTTCCTCTACGACGACGAGGCGCCGGAAGCCCGTGACATCTACGCGCGCTTGGGTCAGCGCATCAATAACTGGCTCAATAGCATGACTTCTGCAGGCATGCTGTACGAGACCGATCTGGCCTTGCGCCCGGATGGCGCAAGTGGCCTGCTGGTCAGTTCGGTCGAGGCGTTCCGTGACTACCAGCTACACAAGGCCTGGATATGGGAGCACCAAGCGCTGACCCGGGCACGTTTCAGTGCCGGTGATACCAATATAGGGGAGGCTTTCGAGGCTGTCCGAAAAGTCGTGCTTATGCAGGCGCGCGACCAGCAAACATTGAAATCGGAGGTGGTGGCGATGCGACAGAAGATGCTCGACGGCCATCCCAATCACAGCGGCTTGTTCGACCTTAAGCACGACCGTGGCGGCATCATCGACGTCGAATTCATCGTCCAGTACCTGGTGCTGGCGCATGCGCCGGCCCATGCGGAATTGACGGGCAACCGCGGTAACGTCAGTCTGCTCGGCCAGCTGGCCAAGTTAGGACTGATCGATGTCGATCTGGCGCAACAAGTGGCTGATGCCTATGTTGAGTTCAGGCGACTGCAACATGCGATGCGCTTGCAGGGACTAACGAAGACCCTGTTGCCGAAAGCGGAAGTGGGCCCGCACCTCATCGCGGTGCAGGCCCTATGGGGGCAGGTGTTCGATTAGAGGACGTGGGTCATTTCGCGGATGGTGGTGCCACGTGCCACACCGTCTTGCCGACATCATCCGCCACGAGCAACGCGCCATGAGCATCGAAGGTCACCCCGACAGGGCGGCCTAAAGCCTTGCCATCTTCGCTGAGGAAGCCGGTCAGCACATCGATCGGTTCACCCACCGGTTTGCCGTTCTGGAACGGCACATAGATCACCTTGTAGCCGCTTTGCGGATTGCGGTTCCATGAACCATGCTGGCCGATGAAGACCCCTTGTCGATACTGTGCAGGCAGCTTTTCCCCCTCAGACCAGGCTAGACCCAGCGAGGCCGTGTGTGGCCCCAAGGCGTAATCCGGCTTGATGGCTTTTGCCACCAGCTCCGGTTTCTGGGGTTGCACGCGTTCATCAACGACATTGCCGTAGTAGCTGTACGGCCAGCCGTAGAAGCCGCCATCCTTCACCGAAGTCAGGTAATCCGGGACGAGGTCGCTGCCGATCTCGTCACGCTCGTTAACCACCGTCCATAAGGTACCCGTGTCCGGTTCCCAGATCATGCCGTTCGGGTTACGCAAGCCGGAGGCATAGATACGGTGGGTCTTGCTCTGCAGATCGATCTCCCAGATCGCTGCGCGACCCTCCTCGATGTCCATGCCGTTCTCACCGATATTGCTGTTCGAGCCGACCGTGGCGTAGAGCTTGGTGCCGTCCTTGCTGGCAATGATATTCTTGGTCCAGTGATGATTGAGCGGCAGGCCTGGCAGGTCGATCACCTTCTCGCCCGCGGCAGTGATCTCGGTCTGTCCCGACTGGTAAGGGAAACGCACCACGGCGTCGGCATTGGCGACATAGAGGTATTCACCGACCAGGGCCATGCCGAAGGGCGAATGCAGGTTTTGCAGCAAGGTGGAACGGGTCTCGGCAGTGCCGTCGCCATCGGCATCCCTCAGCAGGGTGATGCGGTTGGGGCTGGGCATGCCTGCGCCCACATTCTTCATGACGATCTTGGAGACCCATTTCTTGATGCTGAATCCGGTATCGCCCTTGGGTGGGGCTGCCGATTCGGCGACCAGGACATCGCCGTTGGGTAGCCTGTAGACCCAACGCGGATGGACAAGATCGGCCGCAAAGGCTTTAACTTGCAGGCCATCCGCCGCCACGGGTTTTCCGCCCACGGGCCAGCCCACCGCCTTGGAGGTCTTCACAGTGGGGATCAGCATCTTTTTCGGTGGTGGTAGGGTGGGGTCTGGCCCGGTGCCTGCAGAAACCGGCAATTGGGCGACATCGCCGCATGCGGTGAGCCCCAGAATGAGCCCGATGACTAAAGGTAATCGATACGTGAACATCAGCAATCCCTTCGTTTGGATGATCTTGAGACAGAACGAAACTTTAATGACAGCGAGTCCTGCTGGCTAGCCGCCAGGGACTGAAACGCTTGTAAGGATATGACTACAGAGGACGCATGAGTTCCTGTATCCACAGGAATTTTTGGCCGAGGGCTATTGCCTGGGTGAAGCCTTAGCCGCGATCTCATCGAGTGTCTGCTGCACCTGCTTCTTGAGGTTGGCGTCGTCTGCTGCAAGCTGCAGGGCCTGTTCGGCATGTTGCCTGGCGAGCGTCAACGCGCCTTGCTCCATCAGGATGCTGGCCAGGTTGTTGTGTGCGGCGGCGGATCGGGGGTGATGTTGCGTGGCCTGTTCGAAGGCCTGTTTGGCCGTCGCCAGGTCGTGGTTGCGATAGGCCGTGTTTCCCAGGCCCATCAGCAGCACCAGATTGACAGGCCAGCGCGCGACAGCGGGCAGATAGGCTTGCTGCGCCACATTGGGTGGACTGCTCTTTTCAAACCCGACCAATGCTCTGGCCGCGCTGTCGGCGTCGATGCTGACCGGGAGTTCGCCGGGCCGCTTGACCACGAACGCCCAATGCTGGCTTCTGGCCCAGGTGCGTTCGAACGTGCTCAATGTCATCTCGAAACGTTCAAAGGTCGCGGAACGCAACCAGAGTTTCTCCTTGTCCAGATCGTAACCGATGGCGACTGCGTAATGCCACGAAGGGGCGAACGACAGGCCGAGGTTCTGCATGACCAGCACAGGATTACCTGCAGCAATCTCCTCTAGCAGTGCTTGGAGTCTTGGCGGGATGACGAAGGCCACGGCGCCGTGTCGGCGCGCGGCGGCCAGCATCTCGATCTGCAAGCTGCCTTGGCGGCTCGGGATGTAGACCTCGGGTGTGAGCTGGTCCGGCGTGACCTTGATATCGATGGCATTCAGCGAGGTGGCTAATGCCGCGGGACCGCACTGATAAAGTTCTTGCGGGAAAAACGGGGTTGCGGTCAGCTCATGCTGTCTCGGCAACTGGGTATTCTGGGTGACTTCGCGAACGCCTTGGGCGGCGCAGCCCGAGAGCAGGGCAGCGGCGAATAGAAAAGCGAAGGCCAGTATGCGTGATTGATGCGACATACTGGCCCGGCTTGGTTTAGCGTACGGAACGCGTGAACGGGAAGATCTTGGTGAAGCCCAGGATATCGGTCAGCAACAGTACCAGGAAGATCAGTACGATCGCGCCGATGATACCGCCGGCTGGCGCATTCTCGATCTGGCTGGCCATGGCGCTGGCTTCCTCATCGGTCAACGCGGCGACGCGTTGCTCGACTTGCATCGGATCCACACCACGCTTGACCAGTTCGCTACGGACATCTTCGCGCGACAAGGCGGCGTAGATGCGTTGACGGTCCTGCTCTGCATTAGCGATGCCTGCAGATTGGGCGACCTGTTCCGAGCTGACCATCGCCGCTTGCGCGATCTGGATGCTGCCGGTGAACAGGATGGATGTTGCTACGAAAAGACTGAACAGACGTTTGATGATCATCATTTGAAGACTCCTTTGTTATTGAAATTGCATTCCCCGAATCATTCAATGCGCACTGGCGATAACCGGTCGCTAAACATCTGGCCCTTGGTTTTTATGTAGCCTATTTTTCTAGTGAATCATTTTTGAGTGAAACTCAGACTCGTGAGTTAAGGTACCACAAAAAATCTCAAGTGGTGACTATTGCCTTGTTTTAAGCCATTCATCGAGAAAACCGGCTAACGATCTTGCCACTTGCGCATGCTGATCGGCATCGAGATGGATGCCGTCGATCTGGCTGGCTGTCGTCACTTTGTTGAGGTCGAAGAACAGGCAATCCAGTTCCTCCGCCAGCTTCTCGTAGGCGGTAGCCAGGCCGGCGCTCTTGGTCGCCGCACCCTCGAACTTCGCCGCGATGGTTCCGCGCGGCCCAACGATGGCTGGCGGTGCGACGATCATGACAGGCGGGATCTGCATGCCGGGCTCGACGGGCGCCTTACGGATCGCTTGCACCAAGGCTGCTAGCCCCTGTGTCGACAGGAAGGGGCTGTTGTCATGCATACACTGGAAGTCGTTGTTCCCCAAGACAAGCATCACCAGCGTCAGCGGCGAATGCATCTCGATGCGTTGCGCCAGCCCTTGCAAACCCTTGCGGCCGGCCTTGAACGGGTCGTCCCACACGGTCCGGCGACCGTTTAGGCAATCCTCGATGACGCGCACCGCATGACCAGATCTGTGCAGGGCGATCTCCATCGCACCTGGCCAGCGTTGTTCGAACCCTAGCCGCTGACGTGTCCCGGGGATGATGCCCCAGGACAAGGAATCGCCGTAGACCAAGATCTGCTGCATGGTTATCGATCAGTGGATCACTCGTTGATCTGTTTACGCAGCTTGAGGCTTTCCGTACGTTTGTTACGCATGCGCAGGTTGATCATTTCCACCGCGACCGAGAAGGCCATCGCGAAGTAGATATAACCCTTGGGTACATGCACGCCGAAACCCTCGATCATCAGGGTCGCGCCGACCAGGATCAGGAAGGCCAGTGCGAGGATCTTGATGGTCGGGTGCGCATCGACGAAATCGCCGATGGATTTGGCGGCCAACAGCATGACGCCCACCGAGGCGACGATCGCGATGGCCATGATGGAGACATGGTCGGCCAAGCCTACGGCAGTGATCACGGAGTCCAGCGAGAACACGATGTCGAGGATGGCGATCTGCACCAATACCATGCCCAGGGTGGCGGTCGCGGTGACCGGCCCGCTTTCCTCGGCACCTTCCAGGCTGTTGTGGATCTCATGCGTCGCTTTCGCCAACAGGAACAGGCCGCCACCGATGAGGATGAAGTCGCGTCCCGAGACGGCTTTGCCCAGCACTTCGAACCAGGGCTCGGTCAATCCCATGACCCAGGAGATCGAGAACAGCAAGGCCAGTCGCGCGAACATCGCCAGGCTGAGGCCCATCCTGCGCGCGAAGGCGCGTTGTTTCTCGGGCAAACGGCCGACCAGGATCGAGATGAAGATGATGTTGTCGATGCCCAGCACGATCTCTAGAGCGGTCAAGGTAGCGAGAGCCATCCAGGCTTCCGGGCTGGCGATCCATTCAAACATGGGTAACTCCTGTCATTGAAACTGATTTCATAAGGTTGGGATGATCGGGTTGCGATATATGGTTTGCACCGCACTGGAGCGAATTATGTGGTCGAAACGGCAGGCACGCAATCATGCGCATGCGTTCATATCCTGCACCAAATGGCCATCAGCATCCAGGGCCAGGCGTAGGCGAGGACCGCCAGCGGGAGGATGCCTATTCCCAAAGGCCCAGGCGCCGGGCCTAAGGCATCCGCTTTGGGAGAAGCTTTTTTGAAGCTATAGACACCCAACAGGCCAAGCCAAAGCGGCGGAACAGCATAGCCGAGTAGCCAGAACGCGATCGTGCCCTTGGCGGGCTGGCCCAGGTCACGGCCGCGTTTGATGACGAAAGGGATCGACAACAACAGGCAGGCGCCTATCAGGATCAATGAGAGGTCGCCCGCACAATGGCCGTGGCCGCTGGTAGCAGCGTTCAATGCGAATAGCGCCAGCGCGGGGATGTTGAGCAGGAATGGCAGGCCCAGTAACGCGAACCTCACCCTGTCATGACGTAGCATGACTCAGCCTACCTGGACCGTCAGCATCGAGACGGAACCGCCTTCGATGCCCTCGATCGGGAAACTGATCTTTTCACCTTCACGCTGCGTACCTAATACATAGGCCAACGGCAGGAAATGTTCCGGTGTCGGGATGGATAGCATGGCATCGCTGCCCAGCGTCTCGTAATGCAGCAAGGTGTCGTGCTGGCCGCTCTCCATCAAGGCTTTGGCCTGCGTCTCGAAGCGTTGGGCCCAGTCGAATGGCTTGGCATCGGGTTTGCCCCAGGCGTAGGCATGGAGGTTGTGCACGAGATTGCCGCTGCCCATGATCAGTACGCCTTCGTCTCGCAGCACAGCTAGTTTCTTGCCAAGTTCGTAATGGAAAGCGGCTGGTCGCGTGCGATCGATGCTGAGCTGGACGACGGGAACCTCGGCATCCGGGAACACGTGGCACAGCACTGACCACGCCCCATGATCCAGGCCCCAACCATGCTCGAGCGCCGGCGGGATGAAATCGAGTACATCGGAGACCTGCTGGATCAGTTTGGCACTACCGGGCGCGCTGTAGCGCATTTCATAAAGGGCCTCCGGGAAACCGCCAAAGTCGTGGATCGTGGGGGGTGCGATATTGGCGGTGATGGAGGTGCCCGGCACATACCAGTGCGCGGAGATACACAATATCGCTTCCGGTCGCGGCAAGACCTTGCCGATGCTGGCCCATCCTCGGCTGTAAGGGTTGTCTTCCAGCGCATTCATCGGATTGCCGTGGCCGAAGAAGATGGCCGGCATGCGTTTCTTCATAGATACCCTGATCGTGCTTTCGTTGCGATTGAACGGTTCGATGTCGTCACCGGTGACCCGTTTACGGGATTTGACGCGATTATATTACCCGCAAATGTCCAGATGATGACTGGCGTTAGTCCGAACGGAAGAGCGGGGCCATGAAAATCATGATTTTCTGGCTTGTTGTTGCGAATCCGGTGGCGGACAATGCCTGCATTCATGATGATAGAGCGCTTATGAGTTTACGCGTACGTCTTAACCTGTTGATCGCTTCGATGCTGCTGGTCTTTATGCTCATCGTCGGTTTCTTCATCATCCGCGGCATGCACAATTCGACCCAGGAAGGCGTAGAGGCGGCGACCCGCGTCACCGTGCAGCTGCTGGATACTGTCATCGTCAGCTCGCTCCAGAACCCGGAATGGGGTTATACCCATGACGTCATGCGCCGTTTCCTGGTCTCTCTTGGCCATGTGCGCAGCAACGAGATCATCCTCTACGATATCCGCGGCAACCTGATGTACAAATCGCCGCCTTCGAAATATCGCTCCAACCTCAATCCGCCCCAATGGTTCGTCAAGATGCTCGAACCCAAGCAGGAGGTGGTCATGCGCCGCATCCGCTACGGCATGCTGGTGGTCGCCTCCAACCCGGGCGGCGCGATCCGCGAGGCCTGGTTCCGTTTCAGCAACCTGATGTGGATCGGCCTCGGGTTCTTCATCACCCTGAACGTCGCGGTATACTGGATGCTCGGCCATTGGCTCAAGCCCTTGCGCCCCATCCTGAACGCGATGAGCCAGATGGAGCAGGGCAAGCTCGAGACGAGATTGCCTACCTTCGACTTGCCGGAGTTCTCGCGGATCGCCCAGAACTTCAACCTGATGGGCGAGTCACTGCAGCACAGTGCGGAAGAGAACCGCAAGCTGGCGCTGATCGCGAAACAGACGGCCGACGCCATCATCATCCACGACCTCGACGGCAAGATCTCGTTCTGGAACCCCGCCGCCCAGCGCATCTTCGGCTACGCCCCGGAGGACATCATCGGCCAATCGGCGAGTGTCCTGTTACCGCAGGGACATGAGACCGAGCTCAAGCAGAATTTCGACGCGCTGGCCCACAACAAGGCGATCGCCAACTATGACACCCAGCGGGTCAGTCGCGACGGCAAACTCAAGGATATCTCCCTGTCGGCTGCGCCGCTGGTCGATCCGCACACCGGTCAGGTAATCGGGGATATCTGCAGCATGCGTGACATCACCGAACGCAAGCACGCGGAAGCCGCCGAACGCTTGCTGGAAGAGAATCGGCAATTGACGCACCTGATCCAGCGCCATATCGAAGATGAGCGCCGTAGCCTGGCGCGCGAACTGCATGACGAACTCGGGCAATATGTCACAGCGGTCAAGACGTTCGCCGTGGGAATCACCAACAAAACCAAGGAAGCGATGCCGGACGTGGCCGCCAACGCCCAGACCATCGTCGCCGCCGCCAACCATATCTATGACGGCATGCATAACATCATCCGCCAGCTGAGACCGGGCTCGCTCGATAACCTCGGTCTGTCGGAGACCTTGCGTGACGCCGTCGCCAATTGGCAATCGCAGAATCCCGAGGTCAAGTTCAAGCTGAACTTATCGGCTAACTTCGATGCCTTAGGTGAGACTTTGAACATCAACCTGTACCGTCTGGTCCAGGAGTCGATCACCAATGCACTGCGTCATGCACAGGCGACCAAGATCGACATCTCGCTGAAACAGGACAGAAAAGGGGATCTGGTGCTCAAGGTCCAGGACAACGGCGTAGGCATGAATATCTGCAACGTCGACCAGAGCAAGCATTTCGGTTTGCTGGGCATGCGAGAGCGTGCGCAATCCCTGCATGGCAGCTTTAGCGTGGATTCCGAGATCGGCAAGGGTTCCACGATCACCGTCACCATCCCGACAAGAAAGAGCGTATGAGCGGAACAATCAATGTATTACTGGTCGATGACCATGCCGTCGTTCGCATGGGCTTTAAGATGCTGCTGGAATCGGCTTCCGATATCAAGGTCATCGCAGAAGCCGAGAACGGTGAACAGGCCGTCAAGATGTACATGGAGCACAAGCCGGACGTCGTCGTCATGGACATCACCATGCCGGGCATCGGCGGTCTTGAGGCCATCGAGCGCATCATGGCCAAGGACAACACGGCACGGGTACTGGTGCTGTCGGCGCATGAGGATTCGGTGCATCCGAAACGTGTCTTGAACGCCGGGGCTATGGGTTACCTGACCAAGCGCAGTGCGGCCGAAGAGTTGATCAAGGCGATCCGCACCGTGGCAGGTCGCAAGATGTACCTGGAGGCGAACATCGCCCAGCAGATGGCGATCCAGCAGCTGTCCGGTGAACAGAATCCGGTGGATGTACTGTCGGACCGTGAGTTCGAAGTGTTCATGGCCCTGGCCAAAGGCAAGACCACCAACGAGATCGCAGAAACGTTATGTCTTTCGCCGCGCACCGTCGGTACGCATCTTTACAACATCAAGCAGAAACTCAACGCGAATAACTCAGCTGAAATCGCTTTGATTGCGATGCGCTCTGGTCTGATCGATCCCTGACCAATGCTTGGGTGGTCGTCGGCTCGGCCAGGTAGCGTGCAGTGTGCAGGCCACCCACTTCGGAGACTTCGACTACGACCTGGGCGCCGCTGCGGATGCGGCCCAGTTCCGGCGGTACCAGGAAGTTGATGGTCTGCTTGCCCGCTTCGTCGACCGGCCCCACGGCCAATTGCCAGTTCGGCCAATCCAGTTTGTCCGGTAGTGCCGCCCCTACGCGGGCCGCATTTTCCAGGATGCGTGTCTTCTCTTCCCCGATCACCAGGCTCCATACCTCGATCTTTACCAGCCGTGAGACATGTGCGTCGGCTTGAGGTGGCGGTGTGTATGCCGCTTGTCGATAGTCAGGCGGCAGGGATTCGGTCGTGGGGGCTAGCGTCGAGAAACCTGAAGTCAGGAAAGCGGCCCAGTATTCGTCAGGCGTGGTGTCTTTGAGTGCGATGCCCCGGGCTTCTTCGGCGCGTCGTTGTGCTTCGAGGGATGTGGCGATCGCTTTATCGGCGATGTGGGTCGCGACGGACGAGGCAATCTGCGCCGCTATGGTGCCACTGAAGCATCCGCCGAGGGAAAGGCTTCCTAGCGCTAGCAAAAGCCAGCGGTATGTGCGGGGTGAAGTCACCATGACAGGCAGCGATCGTCGTTTGCATCAGCACGTTTCTAACGCGGGAAGGTAAGCGTATGCCTGCAGAAAGACTTTGTCTAGCCCAAGATGCTGATTCTAATGACGAACGCGGTCGGTTGAGCGGATCCGCCACAGTCCGGCCTGGCCGGAAGCGCAGGTCGATCAGGCTTTGGTGGAGTTCAGATGCGGTTCGATCTGGGTGCGCAGCCAGCGATGGAAGTGTTCGAGGCCGGTCTCCATCGGGTGCTGGTAAGGGCCGCGTTCGTCGATGCCTTGTGCGTGCAAGGTTTGTCGACCTTGATGCATGCGGCGGCAGATCTCTTCATCCTCGATTGCCGTTTCCTGGTAGGCGGCCTGCTGGGCTTCCACGAACTCGCGTTCGAACAGCCCGATATCTTCGGGGTAATAGAACTCGACCACGTTGGTGCAGGCGTCGACGCCACGTGGGATCAGATGCGAGACCACCAGCACGTTGGGATACCACTCGACCATCAGATAAGGGTAGTAGACCATCCAGATGGCGCCATGGCGCGGCTTCTGGCCCTGCGAATACTGCGTCAGCTGCTCGTGCCAGCGCCGATAGACCTGGGAGCCGGATTTTTCGAGCGATTTCACACCCACGGTCTGCACGCTGTAGTGCTCGCCGAACTCCCACTGCAGATCGTCGCAGTCGACAAACTGATCGAGGCCGGGATGGAAGGGTCCGACATGATAGTCCTCCAGATAGACCTCGATGAAGGTCTTCCAGTTGAAGGCGTATTCCTCGATGATCACGCGATCCAGCATGTAGCCGGTGAAATCGAAATCCTGCCGGCAGCCCAACGCGCTCAATTCCTTGCTCACATCGCGTTTTCCCTCGAACAGCAAGCCCTGCCATTGTTGCAGGCTGGATGTATCGAGATGGAGACACGGCTTATCCTCGAAATGTGGCGCACCCATGAGCTCGCCTTGGAGGTCGTATGTCTGTCTCTTATACACATCTCCGAGCCCACGAGACTCCT
>CABHOJ010000068.1 GCA_902168195.1 uncultured Methylotenera sp. | reverse complement strand
TTTTTTTTTTCAAGCAGAAGACGGCATACGAGCTAGGAGTCCGTCTCGTGGGCTCGGAGATGTGTATAAGAGACAGCCCAGGTATGCCGCACCATCTTCGAGCTGCGCGAGCTATACGAATACCAGATGAATTGCGCCAACGACACGGTCAACGACCAGCTGGTGCACAACACGATCGCGGCAGCGGCCGAAAAAGCCCATGTCCTCATGGAAGAATGCCTGAAGCAGATCCTCGAGATCGAGGGCTGGGACACCCAAAATCTGGTGATGCCTGACGCCTTGAAAAAGAAACCGGCCAAGTCTCTCTAACTTCAGGAGTCACCTCATGGCATCTTTGATCCGCATCGTTTATATCAGCCGCTCCACGTTCACCCCAGCGGTTGGCACTAATGACATCGAGCCCAATGTGGCCCGCATCCTGGCCAAATCACGCGTCAATAACCGCAAGAACGGCCTGGTCGGCGTGCTCTATTTCGGTGACGGCAATTTCTTCCAATGCCTGGAAGGCGAGTATTCGGCCGTCGACACGCTGTACGCGAAGCTGCAAAAAGATCCACGCCACAAGGATCTCAAGATGCTGTCGCGCAAATCCATCAAGCGCTTGTCCTTTGTCGACTGGGCGATGAAGTTCGTACCGCTCGAGGCCCAGATGAATCAACTGCTCAAACAACATGGGCATCAGTCGTTCGATCCTTATCAGTTCGATGCCGAGATGGTGCGGCAGGTGATGCTGTTGCTGCACGGCAACCAGCAGGTGGATGACGGTGTCGAAGATGGTCCGCAATTCAATCATCGTCACCGTGTGCAGCATCGGTTGAATGTGGCCGCAGTGGCCATGTCTGCGATCGCGCTGACATTATCCGCGACCGCGCTCGCAGTCGCGTTACAATGATCGGGCAAGCTGCCTTGAAATACCTTCAGATCAGGTTCTAAATGCGAATTCTGTGGCTTTTTTAGGTGGTTTTCGGTGATTACCTAGGGCGAATGAACCTTTTTTCTTGAACATATTCCCTATATGTAGGTAAGCTAGCATTTCTAACGACTTAATTTTAGGAGATACACATGAAATTATGGACGCAAGCCGTATTTGCAACATTGCTGATGGGGGCATTCCTGACCGGTTGTAACAAGGCCGAAGAACCCGCAGCCATGGATGCACCACCTGCAGACGCCGCAACTGCAGCGCCTGCCGAAGCACCGGCAGCCGCTCCTGCTGAGGCTCCCAAGGAAGAGCCAGGCGGCTGGGTACCTCCAGAATCTGAATCCAAGTAACTCTGAGGTCGTTTCAGGGCTGGTCTGATCAAAACCAGCATAAAAAAGCCAGGTTAATCCTGGCTTTTTTCATTTCTGGCCTACCCGTTCATAGCATCGGCGTTAGATCGTGATCCGCCAGTAATGATCGACCAGCAATGCGGCGAACAACAGCGTCAGATAGAGGATGGAATAACGGAAAGTACGGCGGGCGAGTTGATCCGAATACTGCCGATATAGGCCGATCGCATAGGCCATGAAGCCGATATTGAGGATCAGCGAGGCCATCAGGTAGATGAGGCCGCTCATGCCGTGACCATAAGGCATCAGGGCGACCGCGAACAGGATGATGGTATAGAGCAGGATGTGCAGGCGCGTGAATTCCTCCCCATGCGTCACGGGTAGCATGGGCATGCCCACCTTGGCGTACTCGGCACGACGATAGAGCGCCAGCGCCCAGAAATGCGGCGGCGTCCAGGCGAAGATGATGAGGAACAGGATCAAGGCTTCCGGTGCGACGACATTGTTCACGGCGGCCCAGCCGAGCACCGGCGGCATGGCCCCGGATGCCCCGCCGATGACGATATTGAGCGGTGTCGCCGGCTTGAGGAAGATGGTGTAGATCACCGCATAACCGACGAAGGTCGCCAAGGTCAGCCACATGGTCAGCGGGTTGACGAAGACATAGAGGATCAAGAGCCCGGTCGTCCCGGTGAGCGTGGCGAAGATGACGGTCTGGGTGGAGGTCACCATGCCGGTCGGCAACGGCCGGCCTCGAGTCCGTGCCATCTTGGCATCGATGCTCTGCTCGATCAGGCAGTTGAAGGCCGCTGCCGCGCCTGACGCCATCCCAATCCCGATAGTGGCTGCCAGCAACAAGCCTAAAGGCAGGATATCGGGGGTGGCGAGGAACATGCCGATCATGGCGGTGAAGACGATGAGCGCTGTGACGCGCGGCTTGCATAAGGCGAAGAAACTGCGGAATCCGAGACTCATCCGTTGTAACTTCAAAGTAGTGACAGCGCTCATGTAACCTCCCTATTTTGGTAATTCTGTTATTTTTGAATTCAGTATTACGATAGTGATCAACAACAAGGCAGCTCCCAGATTGTGCGCCACTGCGAGCACAAGTGGAAGATGCAGGACGAGGTTTCCGATACCGATACCGATCTGCAGTACCAGCAATAGCATCAACGCGTGAACGAACGGTTTAAGTTGCGGATACTTGAGTAAACGCCATGCCAAAAATCCCAAATAGACCAGCACGATCAGGGCGCCTACACGGTGCACCCATTGGATAGTGACGAGGGCTGACAACTGCAGTGCAGCCCCGTCTCGCCCCTGGCCCAGCTCACGCACCATATGGAATGCCGAATGGACATCCAGCTGCGGGATCAGCGCGCCGTGGCAAGTCGGAAAATCGGTACAGGCGAGCGCAGCGTAATTGGAGCTAGTCCAGCCGCCGAGGAAGATCTGGGCGAAGAGCAGCAGAATAGCGCCCCGCAACCAGAATCTGAGGCTGGGGCTGGGAAGGAATCGCTGTGATGCGACGCCCCAATGCCGGTGCGCGATCCAGACCAGCAAGGCCAAGGTGCTCATGCCGCCCAGCAGATGGGCGGTGACGATCGCCGGTTTCAGCAACATGGTGACGGTCCACATACCCAGCGCCGCCTGGAACGACACCAGCAGCAGCAGCATGGTCGGCACCCAGGGCGAGACCCGGATCACCTTGCGTGCCTGCCACCCCAATATGAACAAACCGAGGATAAGGATCCCGAGCGTACCTGCAAGGTAACGATGCAGCATCTCTTTCCAGGCCTTGTGGACTTCCAGTGTCGCATCCGGATAGGCCGTCTGGGCTTGAAGGATAGCGGCTTCACTCTGCGGCACGGTCATGCTGCCGAAACATCCGGGCCAGTCAGGACAGCCGAGCCCGGCATCCGAGAGCCTGACATACGCCCCCAGCCCGACGACGCACAGGGCTAGGATGCTGGCGATCAGGGTCAGTTGCCGGAAGAGGATGGCGCTACGGTCGGTTCTCATCTGCCGTCTCCCATCATCCCGCCCAGGCCGCCTTCAGCAATCGCACCAAGTCCTTGCGTATCGCTTTCGCCTCTACCGACGCCGGGAAGCTCATCATGAGATTGGCCAGCGGATCTACGAGATAGATCCGGGTATCGGCGGACGGCTCGATCTGGAATTGCCGGGCGAGTGTCGTGACCGCTATCGTAGGCTGCTGGATGACGCGCATATCGGGATATTCGGCCTGCAAACCCTGCCAGTCCGCTTCCTGCGTGATCAGTATCCGCTGCAGCCGCTGGCTGTCCTTCGCCATCGACGCATGCAACTGGCGCATCGTGTATAGCCGTTGCATACAGGCTTCGGCGCATCGCTCGGTGACATAGACCATACTCCACTTGTCACGGAGCAAATCCGGCGCAATGGGCTTGCCTTGGGCATCTAACAGGCCAGCAGGCAGCTCGATCGCTATCGGCGGTGCGACGAGTTCCCCCTGACTACTCCCCTGCGGATGCCATTCGAACTTGTACATCAAGGTGACGATGATGACAGGCAGGGCGAAGAACATCGCCAACAGGCAGAAGACCAACCGTCCTCGCGCCTGGCTATGTTCTGGAGGGGCAGGTGTGCCAGGATTGGTAGCGGTGATGGACATTTAGGCTGTTTTCCTTCTGAAGCTGACATACAAATAGATGCAAAGCGTTGCAACGGCAAAGCCGAACCACTGATAAGCGTAACCGATGTGGGTGGCTATCCTTTCCGCAGGTTTCGGCCAATCCCGGACATAGCCGCCAGGCGCCTCAGGATCTAGCCTGATGACGACGGGCATCACGGGTTTATCCATCAGGCTGGCATAGCGCTTCATATCCAGGTTCTGCCAGACGGGTGTCCAGGATGACGTTTTGGCCAGTTGCGCAGGGGATTCCAGCGAATAGAACTTGCTAGCAGGCAGCCATACCTGGCCAAAGACCGTTTGCTGGCCTGCGGGCACCTCTACTTGAGGCAAGACCTTGTGGTCTGTCGCTCCGGCGACCCAGCCCCGATTCACCAGCACGAGGGTCTTCGCTTCCGTCACCATCGGGGTCAATACATGGAAGCCGACCCGGTCTTCATGCACCTGATTGTCGATGAGGATTTGATGCGCGGCATCATAGATCCCTGTCAATCGTACGCGACGATAACGCCACGATGCCGGGTCATCCACCTGGCTTGGCAGGGTGACCGCCGCCGTATGCGCATACTGATCCTGCTGGATCTGGAGCGACTGCTTCATTTCTGCCTTTTGGTATTGCCAGAGGCCGAGCTTGATGAACAAGGGGATCGCCATGATCGTGATCAACGTGCCTAGCCACGAAGGGCGAAATCGATAGTCGGCGAGGCGAAATTGCAAATTCCTCATGTGCCACGCATAATCATTGAACACTCACCTGGGATACTGTCATGCTACTTAAAATCGCTATAGTTCTCATGTTGTTACTCATCGTCGCCAGCCTGTTCTCAGCGCTGTTCTACCTAGTGAAAGATAAAGGCACAGGTGAGAGAACTGCCAAGGCATTGACCATCCGCATCACGCTCTCGCTCACTTTATTCCTGTTACTCATGCTCGGTTATTACACTGGCGTCATTGGCCAGCCAACCCCCTGAATCATCCGGGCATAAAAAAGGCGATGCCGATTGCATCGCCTTTTTTGTTTCCTCTACAGCCAGTACACGAAGATGAACAACCCCAGCCACACGACATCGACGAAGTGCCAATACCAGGCCACACCCTCAAAGCCGAAATGATGTTGCGGCGTGAAATGCCCCTTTATGCTGCGCAGGAGGATCACGATCAACATGATGGTCCCCAGCGTGACATGGAACCCATGAAAACCGGTGAGCATGAAGAACGTGCTGCCGTAGGCGCCTGCATTCAGGGTCAGGCCCAACTCGGTATAGGCGTGATGGTATTCGTAGGCTTGCAAGGCAAGGAAGATAATACCCAGAAGCACCGTCAGGAATAGGCCGATCACCAATTGCTTGCGGTTATTCTTGAGCAGGCCCCAATGCGCCCAGGTCACCGTCACCCCTGAACTCAACAGGATCAGCGTATTGATGGCCGGTATTCCCCAGGCCGCCATCGGGCTGAAGTTGGCAGGCGGTGTGTATTCCGTCCCCAGTACGAGCCCCCCCGGCCCGGTCGATGGCCAAGTGCCGAGGAAGTCCTTGTACATGGTGTAATCCGGATCGAAGGCAGCGATCTCGGGCACGGAGATCACGCGCATGTAGAACAGCGCACCGAAGAACGCGGCGAAGAATGCCACCTCGGAACAGATGAAGACGATCATCCCCCAGCGGAAGGATTTGTCCTCCCACTTCTTGTACATGCCGCCTTCACTTTCGCTGATGACCTTGCCCATCCAGCGGAAGATCATCGCGATGACAGCGACTGCACCGACGATCATCATCCACTCGCCTGGCCCTTGCAGGTAGCCGAGATCCTTGTGGCGCTCGTGTGCCAGACTCAGGATGAAGCCTGAGGCCATCGACAGCAAGCCCAACGAAATAATGAACGGATAAAGACTGGGCGTCGGTACGAAATACTGGCCTTCCGTATGTGTAGCCATGCATCTACTCCTCTACTTTTACTGTTTTTATATTTCCCGCACTGCGTGCGAGGCTCCCTATTTTTCCGTCTTCACTGCGTTAAAGAATGCATACGACAACGTCACCACCTTGATATCTGCCGGCAGATCCGGACTCAGGTAGAACCGTAGGGGCATCTCTTTGGTTTGCCCCGGATTCAGCGCCTGGTTCTGAAAGCAGAAACATTCGATCTTCTTCAAATGCACGGATGCCTGACCTGGACTCACACTCGGTACCGCCTGTCCGGTGACGATCTCGTTCGTGATGTTCTTCGCTTCGAACACGACGGTTTCGATCTTGCCCGGATGCACGATCACGCTGGGCTGTTTCGGGTAGAAGTTCCAGCCCAGTCCCGGCATCACGCTGGTCGTGAACTCCACCTTGACGCTACGAGACTCGTCCACCGCCATCTCCGCCACGGTCGCCGAGCCGTCGGTCTTGCCGTTCAGCCCGGTGATCTTGCAGAGCACGTCATATAAGGGCACCAGTGAAGCCGCGAACAACAACGAGCCTGCGACAATCCACAATAACTTGAACCCCAGCTTGCGGTTCGCGTGCCCCCTCCGCTCCTCGTTAGTCGCGGACTCGACGTTCACTGATTCCATATCACGATCATCGATACTACATACCAACCTAATGCCACGACTGCCATGACGAGCGCCAACTTGATACTTCTGCCCTTACGCTTGCCTGTCTCTTCCGTTTCCTGCATTGGCGCTTGCTCACCTTCCTGTGATTGGCTGGCCCGGCGTCACCGGGCCAGTATATTTATCTACTTGACCACGGGCTGCTCCGTGAAACTGTGATAAGGCGGTGGAGATGGCAGGGTCCACTCCAGTCCTTCCGCACCTTCCCATACCTTATCGGTCGCTTTCTTACCGCCACGCGCGCAACTGATGATGTTATAGACGAACAGCAATTGCGACAGGCCGAGCACGAAAGCCGCGATCGTCGAGATCTGGTTGAACTCGGTGAACTGCAGCGCATAGTCCGGGATACGGCGTGGCATGCCGGCGAGACCCAGGAAGAACTGCGGGATGAAGGTCAAATTGAAGGCGATGGCCGTCAGCCAGAAGTGCAGCTTGCCTAGCTTCTCGTTATACATATGCCCGGTCATCTTCGGCAGCCAGTAATACACACCCGCCATGATGCCCATTATGCCGCCTGCGAACAGGGTGTAATGGAAGTGCGCCACCACGAAGTAGGTGTGGTGATACTGGGCATCCGCTGCGACGTCAGCCAGCACCAGACCCGTCAGGCCGCCGATACCGAACAGGATGATCCACCCTACCGCGAACAGCATCGGTGTCTCGAACGACATGGAGCCACGCCAGATGGTCGCGATCCAGCAGAAGAACAGCACCGCCAGCGGTACCGAGATCGCCATCGTGCTGTACATGAAGTAGAGCAGCGCGGGCACCGGCATACCGACCGTGAAGAAGTGGTGTGCCCATACGACGACGGATAAGGCACCGATCGCCCATAACGAGTAGACCTGGGCCTTATAACCGTACATCGGCTTGCGAGAGAAAGTCTGCAGGATCTGCGGCATGAAACCCCATACCGGTAGCAGCAGGATATAGACCTCAGGATGGCCGAAGAACCAGAACAGATGCTGGAACAGGATCGGGTCACCGCCACCAGCCGCGTCGAAGAAGTGCGTACCGAAATGGCGGTCGGTCAGCAGCATGGTCACTGCGCCAGCCAGCACCGGGATAGTCGCGATCAGCAGGAAAGCTGTGATCAGCCAGCCCCAGGCGAACATCGGCAGCTTCATCATGGTCATGCCGGGTGCGCGCATATTGAAGATGGTGACGATGATATTGATCGACCCCATCACCGAGGAGATCCCCAGCAAGTGGACCGAGAAGATCGCGAAGTCGACGCCTAGGCCACCTTGCACCGACAAAGGCGTATAGAAGGTCCAGCCGGTCGCGATGGCGCCGTCACCGATGCCGAACATGGCCAGCGTGAATGGCAGCGTCAATAGGATCGCGGCAGGAGGCAGCAACCAGAAGCCCCAATTGTTCAATCGCGGCAGTGCCATATCGGGCGCCCCGATCTGCAATGGCAGCATCCAGTTGGCAAAGCCGGTCGCCGCCGGCATCAGCGCGGTGAAGATCATCACCAGTGCGTGGACACCGATCAGCTGATTGAAGAGTTCTGGCTGAACCAGCTGCAAGCCAGGCTGGAATAGCTCGGCACGGACGCAGAGGATCATGAAACCGCCGACCAGGAACATGATCAACGAGAATGTCAGGTACATGGTCCCGATATCCTTGTGATTCGTCGTGGTCAGCCAACGCATCATCCCTGTGGGATGATCATGATGTTCATCATGACTGGCAGTTGCTGAATAACTCATTTGCTTCTCCTTAGAATCTCGGTAAAGCGTTCCAGAATTAACGTAAAGCTTTCACTTGTGAGGGCTGCAGCATGTCGCCGACCGAATTACCCAGCGCGTTGCGCTCGTAGGTGACCACCGCCGCGATATCGGTATCGTTGAGCGTGCCCTTCCAGGCCGGCATGACGCCCTTGCCGTTCAATACCCGATCGAGGTGACTGTCTTTCAACAGCTTGCCGTCCTCATCGAGATTGGGTGCCGCTACGATCTTGCTGCCTGTCAGTGCGGGGAAAGCAGGAGGTAACCCGGCACCTGTCACCTGATGGCAGACGGCACAGTTCTTCTCGTAGACGCCTTTGCCATGGGCGACCAGGTCATCCTTGGTCCATTCCTTGTCCGCGCCTGCAGCCGCCGTTTCCATTTGCTCTTTCTGTGCGACGACCCATTGCTTGAATTCTTCTTCCGGCACCGCTTTCACCACCGCGGGCATGAAGCCGTGGCCTTTGCCGCACAGCTCTTTACATTGTCCACGATAGGTACCGGGCTCCTCGACCTTGACCCAGGTCTCACGGAGGAAGCCTGGGATCGCATCGCGCGATGCGCCGAATGCGGGGATCCACCAGTTATGGATCACGTCGTTGGCCGTCAGCAGGACACGTACTTTTTTATCGACCGGCAGTACAAGGGGATTATCGACCTCCAGCAGGTAGTTCTCGCCTTTCTCGATCTTGTTCTCGATCTGATCCTGCGGTGTCGTCAGGTTGCTGACGAACTTGATGCCCTGCGCGTCGCCGTCCATATACTCATACTGCCAACGCCACTGGGAACCAGTGACCTTAACCACCATCTGCGCTTCATTCTTGGTGTCTTCCATCATCACCACACTGTGGTATGCCGGGATCCCCATGAGGATGAAGTCGATATAGAGCAGGATGGCGAACGGCACCAACGTCCAGAAGACCTGGGATTTGGTGCTTGGCCCGGTGAACTTGGCCGCCTTGTAACCTTTGCTTTTGCGATGCACGACGATCGAATAGATCATGATCGCCAGTACCACGAGGAAGATGGCCATCGTGATTAGCATGAACTTGTTATGCACATGCAACGTGTCGAGGGCCATCGGTGTGACCGGTTTCGGGAAATTCCATGCGTAATCAGCGTGGGCAGAAAAAGAAGCCATCGCTGTCGCCAAGAATAGGCCGGCCTTTCTTATGAACTGCATTACCATACTCGCTCCCTGCATCAGATTAATGAATAACCCCGACACGCTTTTGTAGTTGTTTGGCGAGGGCCAGCCGCTGGTCGTTATTCATGAAATGACGACCGAACTCGACTTCCTTGCCATGCGAACGGAGTAACAACGCCTGATCGCCGCCGGGAAGGTCGCGTAGCAACACGCGCGCCCAGTAACGATTGAATACAATCTCGCTGGTCTGCTTGTAACTGTGCTTTTCGATCGCCAGCTTATCGCCTTCGATGGTGATGCTCTCGTAATCCCTGGAATGGCAATTGACGTAATAGAAAGCGGCAGCGATCGCCATGATCTCGAGCCCGGCGAATGGCAAGACGAGCCATGCGCCTGCAAGGACGAAACCGGTAGCGATCATGAGGGAAAAGCATGCGATGAGAACGACAACGGCCAGCCGTTCCTTGCTAGACAAGGAGCAGTTGGGTTTTGCGATGATTCTGTAATCTACTGCTGATAATGCCACCGCTTCTCTCTCCTCATCCGGCCACCTCTTGATCGGGCGGCTTTTCATACGAAGAACATCGGGACAAACTTCAACTACAGTGATCGCAAACTAGCATAAATAAAAATGGAGTTCAAGCGGTGATCGCCCGCATGCCGCTTTGCATGCGGCTCGGCAAGGAACCAAGGAAATGCGCAATTGGGTATAATGCGCCACCCGAGCGGGTAGCAAGAGCATTGCAGGATTTAGCGAGAGTCGCTAAAGAATTGTACTTTTTGGATTGGTGCCGGGAGGGGGACTCGAACCCCCACACATTGCTGCGGCGGATTTTGAGTCCGCTGCGTCTACCAATTCCGCCATCCCGGCAAAAGAGGCAGCATTATAGCAAGCACTGAACCTTATGCGCACTACAGATTTTGATTTCCATCTTCCCGACGAGCTGATCGCCCAGATACCGGCTAAAGAACGCAACGCCAGCAGACTGCTGACCCTGGACGGCAATAGTGGCAAGCTCGAGGATCATATGTTCACGGAGTTGCCGACATTCCTGGCAGCCGGAGACCTGCTGATATTCAACGACACCCGCGTCATTAAAGCCCGCCTGCACGGGCAGAAATCCACCGGCGGCAGCGTGGAAGTGCTCGTAGAGCGCATTCTGGATGACCATACTGCGCTGGCACATATCCGCGCCTCGCGCTCGCCTAAGGCGGGCAGCACGCTCCTCTTAGCCGAAGGCCAGGTCGAGGCTGTCGTCATCGAACGCCAGGATGATCTCTTCCTGTTGCGCTTCAACAGCGAGCGCTCTGTACTCGAGCTATTGGAACACTATGGGCAGCTGCCCTTGCCACCCTATATCACCCATGCTGCCGACGAGATGGACGAAGAGCGTTACCAGACCGTCTATGCCCGCGAGGCCGGGGCGGTGGCAGCACCGACCGCTGGCCTGCATTTCGATGAAGCCATGATGCAGACGCTGGAGACGCATGGCATCCGGATCGCTTATGTCACCTTGCATGTCGGTGCGGGAACGTTCCAGCCGGTACGGGTCGACGATATCCATGAACACAAGATGCACAGCGAGCTCTATTGCGTCAGTGACGAGACCGTCCGCATGATCGAGGAGACGCAGGCGAACGGCGGGAAGGTCACGGCAGTGGGCACGACGGCATTAAGGGCGCTCGAGAGTGCCGCACGCACCGGCGGGCTGGTCGCCGGTAGCGGCGAAACAGATATCTTCATCACCCCCGGCTACCGTTTCCGCGTGGTCGAGCGATTGCTCACCAACTTCCACCTGCCGAAAAGCACCCTATTGATGCTGGTTTCGGCATTCGCCGGCCTGGACAACATCAAGCACGCTTACACGCATGCGGTGGCCCAACGCTATCGTTTCTTCAGCTACGGCGACGCCATGCTGCTGGAACGCCAGGACGACGCAGCAAGCTAGACCGCCGTCAGCAGTTCGAAGAGATATTCAGCTGCCTGCAAATTGCCCGTCGGTTCGATAGGTGCCGGTTTTTCACGCAGCAATAGCGATCTCAGCTCCGCATCGAAATCGCCCCGCGTCAACTGAGCCGCATCCAGTCCCTGACAGCGACCGACCTGCTCCAGCCAAGCTACAAGGTACGGCTGCTCGGGCCAATCGTCCCGCCTGGCGTACAGCACGGGTA
>CABHOJ010000067.1 GCA_902168195.1 uncultured Methylotenera sp. | reverse complement strand
GTCTATCAGGGGGCGCCGACCGCGGTGACCTTGCTCATCGGCTCGGTGCCAAAACTGGCAGCGTTCGCTTTCGTGATCCGTATCCTGGCACAAGGCTTGTTCGTGCTCGCCGTGGATTGGCAGGGCATGCTGGTGATCATGGCGGTGCTCTCCATCGCCATAGGCAATATCACCGCCATCGCGCAGACCAATATCAAGCGCATGCTGGCCTATTCCACCATCTCCCACATCGGCTTCCTGCTGTTCGGCCTCATGAGTGTCAGCATGAACGGCTACGCGTCGGCTATGTTCTACGTCTCGTCCTACCTGCTGATGACGCTGGCCGCCTTCGGCATCATCATGCTGCTCTCGCGCAAGGGTTTCGAAGCCGAGAACCTGGACGATCTCAAGGGCTTGAACCAGCGCAGCCCGTGGTATGCCTTCCTCATGCTCATCGTCATGTTCTCGATGGCGGGCATACCGCCGACGCTGGGTTTCTACGCCAAGTTCACGGTGTTGCAGGCCGCCTTGCATGCCGGCTTCGTCTGGTTAGTGGTGTTCGCCGTATTGATGGCAGCGGTCGGGGCCTTCTACTACCTGCGCGTGGTCAAGCTCATGTATTTCGATGAACCGGAAGACCACAGCAAGATCGTCTCCAATCCGGAGATGAGCATGGTATTGAGCGTCAATGCCGTCGGCTTGCTGATCCTGGGGCTGATGCCGCAGCGGCTGATGGATATCTGCGCGTATGCCATCGTCAGAAGCCTGCAGTAACCATGACCAACTGGCTTCTATTATCGCTGGCGTTTCTGGCCGCCAATCTGCCCTGGTTCTCCGAGCGCCTGTTCTATGTCATCCCGCTCAAGCAGCAGCCGAAGCACATCGGCTGGTGTGCGCTGGAGTTGATCGTGCTGTATTTCGTGATGGGCGCAGTGGCCTTCTATACCGAGCGCGCCACCATCGGCCAGACGGCTCCGCAGAACTGGGAGTTCTACGCCATCACCGCCTGCCTGTTCCTGGTGTTCGCGTTCCCCGGATTCGTCTATCGTTATCTCTGGAAGAAATGAAGCGCGTTGCATGAGTCAGGACGACCTCACCGAAGTCACCCTCAGTTCCGAGACCGTGTTCGACGGCAAGCTGCTGCATGTGTTGCGGGACAATGCCAGGTTGCCCAGTGGCAACGAGTCCATGCGCGAATTCATCGTGCATCCGGGCGCGGTCATCATCATCCCCGTCCTGCCTGACGGTAACCTGTTGCTGGAGCGCCAGTTCCGTTACCCCCTCAAGCAGGTCTTCATCGAATTGCCTGCGGGCAAGATCGACCCCAACGAAGATATCCTGATCACCGGTCAGCGCGAATTGCTGGAAGAGACCGGCTATTCCGCCGATGAATGGCAGTATGTGGCGAAACAGCACCCGTGCATCGGTTATTCCAATGAGGTCATCCATATCTATCTGGCACGCGGTCTGACCGCGGGCCAGCATCGACGCGACGCGGACGAACACCTGCAGCTGTTCGACGCCAGTCTGGACGATTGCCTGCGCATGGTACGCGACGGCGAGATCACGGACGGCAAGACCATCATCGCCCTGTTCTGGGCCGAGAAGATCCTGCAAGGCACCTGGCCGCGCTAGCATGAGCACCAATGTCCTGATCGTGGGTTGTGGCGACCTGGGTCAGGCGCTCGCCACCCGACTCGACCCCGCCCGTTACCAGGTACATGGCCTGCGGCGTAGCCCGCAAGCCTTGCCGGGTTTGGCTGTCATTAAAGCCGATGTCACCCAGCCGGCTACCCTGAACGTCCTGCAACCATTACGGCCGGAGATCCTGGTCTACTGTGTCGCGGCCGATGCCCAGACCGATGCCAGCTACAAAGCCCATTATGTCGATGGTCTGCGACATGTATTGGACGCCTTGGATACCAAATGTCTTAAGCATGTGTTCTTCGTTTCCAGCACACGGGTCTACGGACAGACGGGCGACGACTTGCTGGATGAGGCTGTATCCGCGATCGCGGCCGATTTTGGCGGCGAACGGCTACTCGAAGCCGAAGCCTTATTGAAACCCTTGGCATGCGGCACGACGGTGCTCAGGCTATCCGGCATCTATGGCCCGGGCAGGACGCGCATGTTGAGGCTGGCGCAACAACCGGATAATTGGCCGGCAGAGCATCACTGGAGCAACCGCATCCATCGGGACGATGCGGCGGCCTTCATGGCTTATCTGATCGAGCAGGCGGTGTCCGCGAAACCGATCGACGATTGTTATATCGTCACCGACGATGCGCCTGTGTCTCAGATCGAAGTCTTGAACTGGATCGCTGCGGAGATGGGGGTCGCGCACCTCGCCGCTACCATGCCGGTCACTGGCGGCAAGCGCCTGAGCAACCGGCGGCTTCGCGCCACGGGGTTCCAACTTGCTTACCCGGATTACCGGGCAGGGTATGGACACCTGATCCGATCTGGCGCTTAAAGCTTACTTCTGACTCATCACGCCTAGGCGTGCTCCCGTAGCTGGCGCATGAACTCTTCGTAGGGCACCGGCTTGCCGAACAGGTATCCCTGGCATACCGGACAGCCGTTCTTTTCCAGGAAGATGCGTTGCGCTTCGGTCTCGACCCCTTCCGCAATGACCTCCATCCGCAGGTTCCTCGCCATACCGATGATGGTCTGTACGATCACGGCATCGCTGTCTTTCACGCCGATGTTGCGCACGAACGACTGGTCGATCTTCAGCTTGTCCAAGGGTAACTGGGTCAGATAGGCCAAGGAGGAATAGCCGGTACCGAAGTCATCCATGGAGAAGCGTACGCCGATGTCGCGCAGCGCTTCCATCTTGCGGATGGTCTCGTTGATATCGTCCAGCACCAGGCTCTCGGTCAGCTCGATATCGAGCTTGTCAGGATCGATGCCGCTCTCAAGCACGGTCTTCCTGACCTGATCGACGAAATCGTCCTGATGGAACTGGCGTGGGCTGACGTTGATGGAGAGCTTGAGGAAAGCGGTATCCACATCGTTCTCCCAGGCCTTCAGTTGTGCACAGGCACTTTCCAGTACCCACTGACCGATGGGGACGATCAGGCCGGTCTCTTCCGCCAGCGGGATGAATTCCATGGGGGAGATCATGCCGCGTTCCGGGTGTACCCAGCGGAGCAGGATCTCGGCACTGATGATCTGCCGGTTATGGTAAGCCTGCATCTGGTAATAGAGCTGGAACTGCTTCTGTTCGAGGGCATGGCGCAGATCGGTCTCGAGGGCGGCCCGGCTTTCCAGCGCATGCTGCATGGCCGGGTCGTAGAAGCGCAGGGTATTCCGTCCGGCACTCTTAGCCTGGTACATGGCGGTATCCGCCCGTTTCAGCAACTCTTCCGCGCTGACCTCCTGTTGGCAGAACAGGCTGATGCCGATGCTGGCGGAGCTGTGATACACATAGCCATCCAGTTCGAAATTCTGGCTGAGTTGGTGCAGGATCTTCTCGCCTATGCTCTCGCTCGTGCTGGCGGCGATCTCCACGTTCTCATGCAGGTTCTCGAGCAAGACGATGAATTCGTCACCACCCAGCCTGGCGACGGTGTCGATCTCCCGGACGCAGGCCTGAAGGCGCTCCGCCACGCCGATCAGCAACATGTCGCCGATGGTGTGTCCCTTGGTGTCGTTCAGTACCTTGAAATTATCCAGGTCGATGAAGAGCAGGGCGCCATACCGCTGATGTCGGCCACTGGTGGTCACCACATGATGCAGGCGGTCATGCAGCAAGCGCCGGTTCGGCAAGCCGGTGAGCGGGTCATAGAATGCCAGGTGCTCGATCTTGTCTTCCGCAGCCTTGTATTGCGAGATATCGAAGAAAGAATAGACGAAGTGGGTGACACCGCCGGCGGGATTGAGCACCCCGCTGATGGTCAGCCATTCCGGGTAGATGTCGCCGTTCTTCCTGCGGTTCCAGATCTCGCCATGCCAGTAGTGCGCTTGTCTCAAGGCTGCCGACATCCGCTTGTAGAATCCGGCATCGTGCTTGCCGGAATCCAGCATACCCGGCGTCTTGCCGACCGCTTCCTCGGCGCTATATCCCGTGATGGCCGTGAACGCCTGGTTGACGCGCAGGATCACATTCTCCGCATCGGTGACGATGATGCCTTCCTGGGCCTCGAAGGCGATCGCCGCGATGCGCAGTTCTTCCTCGGCGAGGCGTTCGTCGGTGATATCTTCCAGCGAGATGATGATGCCGCCGACGGCCCCCGTCTCATCATTCCACGGCACCATGGCCCAGCGTATCCAGTGTTTCTTGCCGTCCGGTCCTATCCAGGAATCCTCGTCGTTCTTCATGTACTGCCCAGCAAAACCGAGCTGGTGGATCTCTCGCCACTTCTCGGCCACGGGCATGATCTCGTAATGGTTCTTGCCGATCAGGCTCTCGACCTGCTGACCATGGTCCTTGATCCAGCGATTGCTGCACACCAGGTAATCCATGTTGCGGTCGAACATGGCGATGCTGATCGGCGCCTGCGAGATCAACTGGTGCATGGTGGCCGAGGATTTTCTCAGTGCATCTTCAATCCGCTTGCGTTCCTCGATCTCTGACTGTAACTGGGCGTGCCGTTGGGCGATCTGGGTGTAGAGACTGCCGTTCTCGTAGATACGGCCGACCTGCGCGGCGAGGATGGTCAGGATGTAGGTATCCTCCTCGCTGAACGCGTCAGCACCGCTCTTGTTCGCCAGGAACAGCCAGCCATAGATGTAACTCAGGGAGTGGATGGGGGCGATCAGTCCATTGCGGATTTCCGGGTAATCGGTACTGAGGCCGATCGTCAGCGGATCGCCGGAGGCATTCTGGAATCTGGTCGAACCCCATTGGTCGATCGCTTGTGCGATCAGGTCATAGTGGACTTTGGGCTCGGGGAGCCTGCCGATCTCGTCCTGTGATAGGCCGCATGAGAATAGATAGAAGCCTGTATCACCGTTCTTTTCCCGCACGCTCAGGAGTGCAAAGCTTGCATCGATCAACTGGCGTGCACCTTCGCATACGTCTTGCAGCAGTTGCTGGGCATCTTTCACCGACGCCAGTTTCAGGTTGATGTCGATAAGAGACGTCAGCCTGCGGTTGATGCGCTCCTGTTCATTGGCTTTCTCCGCCAGCTTGTCAGTGACCAGACGCAGGTGCTCGCGGTCGAAGGCCAGTTCTTCCGGTGCGCTCTGCGCGTCCGGGGTTTGCAACAGGGCATCCCGGATCGTACGCATGACGGTCTCAGGCTCGCAGGGCTTGATGAGGATGCTATGGACACCAGCCGCTTCCGCCAGGCTACGAGCTTCTGATTCGCTGTAATTGGCGGTGTTGAAGATGACCCGGGCATCGGCGATGCTCGGGTCGGCGCGCAATTGCCGGACGAATTCATAACCATCCATCCTCGGCATGAGGATGTCGCAGATGATGAGATCCGGATGATGCGCCTGTGCGCTCCTCAATCCGTCCACGCCATCGGCGGCTTCCAGGCATTCGTGCCCCATATGCCCGCACAGGGTGACGATGAGTTCCCGATTCGGAACGTTGTCATCGATGACCAGGATGGTAGCCATATCGTTTCAGTCTTTGGCCGGATTGAGCCGTAAATGGCTGGGCAGGAAGACTTCGATTTGCTCGACGAAAAGCCTGGGCTCGATCGGTTTGGCGATATACCCATCGAAGCCTGCAGAGAAGGCTTTTTCGGAGTCGCCCGACATGGATGAAGCGGTCACCGCCACGATCGGGATGAGATTCAACGGCGATTCCGTTTTGATGCGCTGTACGACTTCGTAACCGTTCATCACGGGCATTTTCAGATCGCACAGGATGAGGTCGGGCAAGGATTCACAAGCGACATCCAGGCCTTCCAGGCCATCCCATGCTGACAGGGTCTGATAACCGGCTTGCGTCAGCAGGTATTCGATCAGCTCATGGTTGAACTGGTTGTCTTCGATGATGAGGATGCGGGCAATGGTCATGACAGGTCCCGTAACTTCAGCGTGAATGTGCTGCCACTGCCGTAATCGCTCTCTACGCCGATCTCGCCGCCGATGATGTGCGCAAGTTTCTGGCTCAGGTGCAGCCCCAGGCCGGTGCCTTCCTTCAGATGCCTGGGCGAGATGTTGAGTCGTTCGAAAGCCTTGAACAGCTTGGGCAGATTTTCCTTGGCGATCCCAATGCCGGTATCCCGGACACGGATCTCGACAAAGCGCTTGCCTTCTTCGTCTTGATGTTCAGCGAGGATGATCTCGACCTCGCCCTCGTCGGTGAACTTGATGGCATTGTTCACCAGGTTGATGATGATCTGGTTCAACGCCCGCTCGTTGCTATGCCAGTAGACCGGTCCTGCGGGCAGGCGGCTATGGAAGCTCAGCCCCTTGGCTTCAGCCAGATGCTGCAGGGAGGGCAGTAACGCCTCGATCAATTGTACGCATTCGATCCGGGAAGGCTGTAGTTCGGTTTTGCCGGCTTCGATCTTGGCGACATCGAGCAGATCATTGATCAACGACAGGAGATGCTTGGCACTGACCTGGACCGTATTCAATTGCTTGCGCTGGCCGTCATTCAGCGGTCCGGGCATTTCCATCAGCAGGGTGCCGGTGAAGCCGAGGATCGCATTGAGCGGTGTGCGCAATTCGTGGCTCATGTTGGTCAGGAAGATGTCCTTGGCCTGATTCGCGTTCTGCAATTCGATGTTCTTTTCCTGCAGCGCTTGCTCGAACAGCTTGCGTTCTGTGATATCGCGAATGGCGCTCGACACCAGCGTGCCTTCCTCGGTCTCCAGCGGGCTGAGGCTGATCTCGATCGGGAATTCGCTACCATCCTTGCGCATGCCATAGAGCTCCAGACCCACGCCCATCGGCCGCACGCGCGGATCATTGAAGAAGCCCCGTCGATGGCCTGGGTGATGCTTGCGATAGCGCTCGGGCAACAGTAATTCGATCTTCTCGCCGATCAGCTCCTCCCGGCTGTAGCCGAACAGCTTCTCGGTCTGCGAATTGAC
The DNA here is from genome assembly GCA_902168195.1 of uncultured Methylotenera sp. Classification (GTDB taxonomy): domain Bacteria; phylum Pseudomonadota; class Gammaproteobacteria; order Burkholderiales; family Methylophilaceae; genus CABHOJ01. Next base: position 13,145 of record CABHOJ010000067.1, on the reverse strand, counting down.
GATCACGAGCTTACCTTCCTGATCGACGATGATGATGGCGTCAGGGGCCGATTCGAGCAGGCCGCGGAATTTCTGCTCCGCCTTCTTGCGCTCGCTGATGTCGCGGATGGCGCTCATCACCAGTACGCTTTCCTGCGTGCGTAAAGGGCTGAGGCTGATCTCGATGGGGAACTCAGTGCCGTCCTGGCGCAGCCCAAACAGTTCGAACCCCATGCCCATGCTGCGTGTTCGGGGTTGCTCCATATAGTTTGAGCGATGCGCGATATGCCGACCACGGAAACGTTCAGGCAAGAGCATCTCGATCGGCGCTCCCTGCATCTTGCCGGCCTCATAACCGAAGAGCACTTCGGCCTGGCTGTTCGAATACACGATGGAACCGGTCGGATTGACCATGACGATGCCGTCAGGCATGGACTGGAGGATCTCGCCGTAACGCGCCTCGACCAGCTTGGCGTCTCTCAGGGCTTGGAGTTGCGTGACGTCGATGTTGTTGGAAAGGACATAGCTGGTCTTGCCTTTTGCGTTACGGATGATCCTGCTGGAGATGTTGACGTAAAGGAGGGAGTTGTCCTTGCGCTTGCGAATGGATTCGTACGTCAGCGTGTCTTTGTCCGCCATATCGGACAGGTAACCTTGCTCGCTGTCGACAGACTGGGCAGGGATGATGAGGTCGAAAATGGAGCGATGCAGTGCCTCTGAGCTATCGTAGCCATAGAGGCTGTTCGCGGCGCGGCTCCAGAACAGCACTTTTCCGTCGGCATCGGTGGCGATGGCCGCATCGGGAGACGCATCAAGCAGCAGATGTTCGAAATCGACACTGACAGTTTCAGGCAAGCACTTACCCACCCTTTCCGCAACCGGTATATATCCCGTCACATACTCTGGTCATGCTACTTGTAATGGCAACCGTCGTCCTGCCTGGTCACCTATCGGTTCTGCTAGGCGTCCAGATTAATATATTTTTCAGCAACATATAACCATCATATGTAGATGGTCTTAATGCTGATGTCGACTAGCGGCGTCCCTCAGGGCAGCGATCAAGGCGTCGAGGTCACTCGGTCCGGTCATGGGGTTCATGATCGACGTCCGGAGCCAGATCGTGCCATGGAGTTCCACCTGGGTCAGATGGAACTGGCCGCTACGGACGAGATGCAGCCGCAATGCGGCCTGATGGGCGTTCAACGTAGATGGTGATAGCCCGGGCGCCAGATGCCGGAAGCAGAGGATGTTGGTCTCCGGCGACATGAGCAATTCGAAATCGGGCTGTGTACGCAGTTTGTCGGCGAAGGCACGTGCACTGGCGAACACGGTATCGACAAGTTGTCCGAGCCGTTCGGCACCATACAGCGAAAAGGCGGCCCACAACTTGAGGCCCATCATGCGCTTGGTGCATTCCAGCGTGCGGTAGCTGGTGTTGTAGGCTTCTTCCGCGTGGCTGTCGCCCTGGAACAGGTAAGACGCCTGCTGCGCGAATGCGGCGTAGCTATGCTGCGGTTCGCGAAACAGTACGGCCGAAACGGTGGCCGGCATATAGAGCAGCTTGTGACCATCCCAGACCACGGAGTCGGCGAGGGCGATACCATCGAGCGCAGGTCGATGATGTGCGGATAGCAGGGCAGAGGCCCCATGGGCGCCGTCGACGTGGAACCAGATATTCCGCTCTCGACAGAACCTGCCGATCTCTTGCAGCGGATCGATACTGCCGGTCGGCGTGCATCCGGCATTGGCGGCGACAGCGAACACCGTGATGCCTTGTTCGGTCGCCTGTTGCCAGGCAGCTTCGAGTGCCGACATCTGCATGCGGCCTGCCGCGTCGGTGGCGACCTTGATCACGGCTTCCGTGCCCAGACCCATGATGCCGGCGGCCCGGCTCACCGAATAATGCGCGTGCTCACTGACGAGGATGCATAAGGGCTTTCCGCGACCAAGACCTTGATGCCACGCATCCCAGTCGGGATCGGTTTTTCGCGCCTGCACTTGTCGCGCCGCCAGCAACGCGGTCAGGTTCGCCTGCGCGCCGCCGGAAGTGAGCACGCCTTCGGTATCCTGCCAGCCGACGAGCTCGCCCAGCCAGCGGATGACCTGACGCTCGATCATTGTGGCGCTGGGGCCGGTCTCATAGACCGCCATCGCCTGGTTGGTCAATGCCGCTACCAGGTCACATAGCGCGGCAACTGGTAAAGGCGGGGCGACCTGATGTCCCATGTTGCGCGGATGATGGATATGCAGAGTGCCGGCCAACACCTCATCCTGCAGCGCTGCGATCAAGCCTGCCGGCGTCAGGGTCGGTTGGTACGGCATCGGCTGCTGCCAGTGTCGGATAGCCTCTTGTGGAGCCTGCCAATCCAGCACATCGCCTTTGCCTTGCAGGTTCTTGTCAAGGTAATCGGCGAGCAGGTCGATGAGGGCGTGTCCGGTGGCGCGGAATGTATCGCCGTCGAACATCTGGCGTATATGGTCTTGTAATGGCGACTGTGTCATGTCGGGTTTCAGGTCAGGGGATGGTCTGCACGCGTGCGGAACCAGCCCGTGAGGCTGACGCGAGGTCGCGTCGCTGGCAACACTTCGTGATAGAAACGGTTGGCGTCGAACAATACTAGGCGGCCGCCGATCGGGTCGACATCCAGATAAGGTTCGGGCTGTTCGCCCTCTAGGTAGATCCTCAATTGACCGCCATAGTCGGCCTGCCATTCCCGATTGAGGTAGAGGATGCTGCTGAGTTTGCGTACGCCGGAGCGATGGAACTGGTCCAGATGCTTGGTATAGCGAGCGCCCGGCGGATACACCGCGAAATGGGTCTCCAGCTCGACCAGGTTCAAATACAGCGCCCGGTTGCATGCTTCGCGGATGCCATGCATGACCCGGAAATAGACTTGCTGCGCCGGTGAGGCATGCGTTTCGTCCAGCCATCGGATGGCATCCCCACGTAATGCCGGATCCAGCTGGGCGGAAGCCGCTCTGCCGATAGCCGCCGGTTTCAATGCGCCGTCCTGGCTCAGTTGCAACGCTTCAGCCGCCAGGGCGGTCACATCGTTCGTGCTCAATACCTTGTCGACGATGACGTAACCGGATTCGGCAATCCCGTCTAGCAACGTATCATGGAATGTGTCGTGTAGCGGGTCGAGGAGCGTCATCGCTGGCGAGGTCAGGTATAGAGAGCGATATTATAACGCCGGCAGCCGCGATCACTGTCTCTAGGGGCGTAATCGGGTTTGCGTCAAAGGCGGCAATGCGCTAGAATTCGCACCTCTTTTGCATTGCGAGCTTCATCGCTTTCAATCAATAGGCGCGTAGCTCAGCTGGTTAGAGCACCACCTTGACATGGTGGGGGTCGTTGGTTCGAGTCCAATCGCGCCTACCAAACACAATAAAAAAGCCGCTTATCCAAGCGGCTTTTTTATTGTCTAAAATCCCTGTCAAACTACGAATAGATCGACGAACTGGTGGACTGGCGTCGCCTCTAGTCTTTTCTGGTCGGCGCAAAGTTCGAGGATGGCAGCCTGCTTGCCGGCATCGAAACGGCGGGCGAGATTGGTCTTGAACTTCTTGACCAGTTCCGGGATGCCTTCACCACGGCGGCGGCGATGGCCGATCGGGTATTCGACGGCGATGTTGTCCGAACTGGTACCGTCCTTGAAGAACACCTGCACGGCGTTGGCGATCGAGCGCTTCTCCGGGTCGTGGTAATCCTTGCTGTATTCCGCTTTCTCCACACATACCATCTTGTCGCGTAGCGCATCCACACGCGGGTCGGCGGCAACGTCATCCTCGTAATCGGCCGCGGTCAGCGAGCCCTTGAGCAGGCCGATGGCGGTCATGTACTGGATACAGTGGTCGCGGTCGGCCGGGTTGTTGAGTGGGCCGGTCTTGTCGATGATGCGGATGGCGGATTCATGCGTGGTGATGACGATCCTGTCGATCTGCGCGATCTTGTCCAGTGTGTCGATGCGGCTATTGATCTTGGGATAGAGCTGCATCGCGCATTCGACGGCGGTCTGCGCGTGGAACTCGGCGGGGAAGGATATCTTGAACAGCACGTGTTCCATCACATAGGAACCATAGGGGCGCTGGAAGGTGAACGGCTTACCCTTGAACAGTACGTCGTAGAAGCCCCAGGTCTTGGCGGTCAGGGCCGATGGATAGCCCATCTCGCCTTTCATCACCATTAAGGCCAGACGTACGGCGCGACTGGTGGCATCACCCGCCGCCCAGGATTTACGCGAGCCGGTATTCGGGCTATGGCGATAGGTACGCAGGCTTTGGCCATCGACCCAGGCGTTCGAGACGGCATCGATGATCTGCGACTTGGTCGCGCCTAGCATGCCGGCGACGACGGCGGTGGAGGCGATCTTGACCAGCACGACGTGGTCGAGGCCGACACGGTTGAAGCTGTTCTCCAGTGCCAGTACCCCCTGAATCTCATGTGCCTTGATCATGGCGGTGAGCACATCACGCATGGTCAGCGGTGCCTTGCCCTCGGCGACGCGTGTGCGCGACAGCCAGTCTGCGGTGGCGAGGATGCCGCCCAGGTTATCGGATGGGTGTCCCCACTCGGCAGCCAGCCAAGTGTCGTTGAAGTCGAGCCAGCGGATCATGGCGCCGATGTTGAACGCGCCGAGTACCGGATCCAGCTGGTAGTTGGTGCCTGGCACTTTGGTGCCGTTGGGTACGATGGTGCCGGGGACGATGGGGCCGAGCAGCTTGGTACAAGCCGGATATTCGAGGGCCTCGAGACCGCAGCCCAGGGTGTCCATCAGGCAGTTACGGGCAGTGTCGTAGGCCTCGCTGCTATTGATGACGTAGTCATGGACGTAGTTGGCGATATCGACCAGCACCTGGTCAGGATCGGGGCGGATGTTAGAGATATGGGCAGACATAAAGGCTCTCGCATATTGATGAAAGATAAAGATTTCGGCATAAAAATCCCGCCTGCCAAATGGCAACGAAAAGCAGGCGGGTGCCTAAACCGGTTATGAACGTTGGGCTATCGGGACATAGGCGCGATCTTCCGGCCCTGTGTATTCCGCGTTGGGGCGGATGATCTTGTTATCGATGCGCTGCTCGATGACATGCGCGACCCAGCCCGTGGTGCGGCTGATGACGAAGATGGGCGTGAACATGCCAGTGGGGATGCCCATCATGTGGTAACTGGAGGCGCTGTACCAGTCGAGGTTGGGGAACATCTTCTTCTCGCGCCACATCACGGTCTCCAGGCGGTCGGAGATGTCGAAGAGATGCATGTCGCCGGCATCCTGGCACAGGCTGCGAGAGACTTCCTTGATGGCGACGTTGCGTGGGTCGGCGATGGTGTAGACCGGGTGGCCGAAGCCGATGACGATCTCCTTGTTGGCGATACGGCGCACGATGTCGGCTTCCGCTTCGTCCGGGGTCTTGTAGCGTTCGATGATCTCCATCGCCGCCTCGTTGGCGCCGCCGTGCTTGGGGCCACGTAGCGCGCCGATGGCGCCTGTGATGCAGGAATACATATCGGAAAGCGTGCCGGCGATCACGCGTGCGGTGAAGGTCGAGGCATTGAACTCATGCTCGGCATAGAGCACCAGTGAAGTGTTCATGGCCCGGATATGCAGCTCCGACGGTTTCTTGCCGTGCAACACATGCAGGAAATGCGCGGCGATGGAGTCGTCGTCGGTGACGACCTCGACACGCTTGCCGTTGTGGCTATAGTGATACCAATAAAGCAGGATCGAGCCGAAGCAGGAGATGAGCCGATCCCCCAGATCCTTTGAACCTTCAATGTTGCGGTCGGCCGCTTCCGGTTCCAGCGTGCCGAGCATGGCGCAGCCGGTGCGCATCACGTCCATCGGGTGGGCGGAGGCCGGGATCTGCTCCAGCACTCTCTTCAGGGCTTCCGGTAGCGCGCGCAACTGCTTGAGTTTCTTGTGATAGTCCGCAAGTTGCTGCCGGTTGGGCAACTCGCCATGGATCAACAGGTAGGCGACCTCTTCGAAGGTGGCGTGCCTGGCCAGTTCCAGAATGTCATAGCCGCGATAGTGCAGGTCGTTGCCGCTATGGCCGACAGTGCAGATGGCGGTGGTACCGGCGGCGACACCGGCCAGAGCGACGCCCTTTTTGCGTTTGGGTTCAACGACTGCGTTCATGCCTTACTCCTCCGTACTTTGCTGGCTCGCGAACAACTGGTCCAGCTTCTCTTCGTAAGCGTGGTAATCCAGATACTTGTAGAGATCCATGCGCGTCTGCATGGTGTCGACCACGTTCTTTTGCGTGCCGTCGCGGCGCACGACCTGGTAGACCTTGAGTGCAGCGGCATTCATGGCGCGGAACGCCGACAGCGGATACAGCACCATGCCGACGTTGACGCTGGCCAGTTCCTGCACGGTGAACAGCGGCGTCGAACCGAACTCTGTGATGTTGGCCAGCACCGGTACTTTCACCGCCTCGGCGAACTGCTTGTACATCTGCAGGCTGGTGATGGCTTCCGGGAAGATCATGTCGGCCCCGGCCTCGACGCACGCACAAGCGCGGTCGATGGCCGATTGCAGGCCTTCGACGGCGAGCGCGTCGGTGCGCGCCATGATGACGAAATCAGCATCGGTCTTGGCATCCACCGCGGCTTTGATGCGGTCGACCATCTCCAACTGGTTGACGATGGCCTTGTTCGGGCGATGGCCGCAGCGCTTGGCTTGCACCTGGTCTTCGATATGCACGGCGGCCGCACCGGCCTTGGTCATGGCCTTGATGGTGCGTGCGATGTTGAAGGCGCCGCCGAAGCCGGTATCGATATCGACCAGTAGCGGCGTATCGACGTTATCGGTGATGCGGCGCACATCGATCAAGACGTCTTCCAGTGTCGAGATGCCGAGGTCGGGCAAGCCGAGCGAACCTGCAGCCACACCGCCGCCGGAGAGGTAGATGGCCTTGTAGCCGGTCTGCGTCGCCAGGCGGGCGTGGTCGGCGTTGATAGCGCCGATGATCTGTAGCGGTTTCTCGGCGGCAACGGCTGCGCGGAAACGGGCGCCGGCGGAATGGAGCTGACTCATAGGGATCCTTTAAACTTGGCCGTTAAGCGAAGAACGCCTGCGTCGCGTTCTGCGGGATACCGACACCGGTGACCTTCGCCTTCTGCAAAACTTCCCAGAAATAGCGGTAGGTCGCGCGGTCATGTAACTCGCCGGCGTACTGGATCGGCCCCCATTCCGCCTGCTGTGCGGCGAGGAGGATATTGGCGGCGTCCTCGACCTCGCTGTAATCGGGGCGCATGGCGCTGACGATGGCTTCGATCTGGGTCGGGTAGATGCTCCACATGCGCATGAAACCGAACTCGTTTCGCGCACGGCTGGCGTCGCTGTAAGTAGTCTCTGTATTCTTCAGGTCGAGCGTGACGTTATGGGCTGGGACCACGCCGTGAGCCAGGGCAGCGGCGACGACATCGGCCTTGGCGCGTGCGAGCAGGCGATGCTCGAATTGCCCCGGGCTGCGCATGGCGCTCGCCGGGATCGCGCCGTGATGGCCGCTGACGAAATCCATGAGACCGAAATCGAGTACCTGCAGCCAGGGCAGGGCGGCGATCTCGTACACCTCATGCAGGGCACCATGGGTCTCGATCAGCACATGCACCGGGATCTGACGTGTGACGCCGTGGAAGGTCGCGATCTTCTGGATGTAGGCGATCATTTCCGCGGCCTGCGCGGCGCGCGTACATTTCGGGATGGTGATGTAGCTCAGTACCGCACCGGCACCGCCCACCAGGATGTCCACATCCTGTTTCCAGGCGGGATGCGTGTAGTCGTGGATGCGTGCGCCGGCCATCTTGTGCTTGTTGTCGTCCGACGTCAGCACGCGCACGATCATCTCGGCGTGCTCACGTTCCTGGCCTGACGCAGCGCCGTCCTCGCAGTCGCATGTGATGTCGAAGATCGGCCCCAGTGTCTCCTGCAGCGACAAGGCTTTCAGGATGAGCTTTTCGCTACCGGCGAAATGCTCGCAGGAGGGGATCACCGGGAACGGCTTCTCGCCGGCGAACAGGGCTTCGTTGGGATGGACTGACATGGTTCTTCCTATCTGCGAGGCATCAATATGGTGTAATCGAGGTCGAGCACGACATTCGGGTGGTAGGCTGATTTGCCGTTGTCATCGACCTTGGCGTCGGCCAGCGCCGAACCGTGCAGGTTCTTCAGGCCGAGCAGGCGCAAGCGTAGTGCGCCGAGGTGGTGCTGTTGCAGTTCCCATTTCTCCAGGACTTCCGTCACCGCATAGAAGGTGTCGCCGCCGAAGCTCGGGTTGCAGTGGGTACCGCCGTTGATGGCGACGATGCTGAGGCCGTTCTCCAGCCCGTCGTAGCTCAAGGCCCGGCAAACCGAGATGACATGCCCGCCGAACATGAGGCGTCGGCCGAACGCCGAATCCTGCATCATGAGGTCGTCGAAGTGCAGGCGAGCGTTGTTCTGGTAGAGCTTGGTCGCCAGGGTATGGTCGCTATCGTCCACCGTCATGCCCGCAGGGTGGTCGATGCGTTCGCCAACCCGGTAGTCGTCCCACAGGCGTGCGCTGCCCGTCGTGTGCGACGATAGCTGCGTCGGTTGCAGGAAACGCGGAATGGCGAGCTGCTTGGGGCTGACCACATCGGGCAGCGCCGGGATCACGGTCTCCGGTGCCGGCGCGTCGAGGTCATGCTTGTGTACCATCACCCAGCGCACCCAGCTCAACACTACTTCGCTGTGCTGGTTGCGGCTTTCGGAACGCACATAGACCACCCCGGCCTGGCCGTTGGAGTTCTGCTTGAGGCCGATGACGGTGGAGATGGTGTTCAAGGTATCCCCGACATACACAGGGCGCAGGAAGCGCACGTCGGCATAACCGAGGTTGGCCACAGCATTGACCGAGATGTCGGGAACGGTCTTGGCGAAGGCGATATGGAACGCCAGCAGGTCGTCCACCGGCTTCTCGCGGTAACCCAGCGATTGGGCCACAGGGGTGGCGCAATGCATGGGCTGACGCGCCCCGGTGAGGCCGATATAGAGCGCGCACTCGCCATCGGTGATGGTGCGTGGCGTGGCGTGATGGATCACCTGCCCGAGCTTGAAATGTTCAAAGTAATTGCCGCTGGTGCCGCTCATCATTCGAATCCTTCTTCCAGTGTGGCGATCATGGCGCTGAGGTCCAGCAGTTGTTGGGCAGCCGCGACATGGTGGTGCTCTACCAGCTTGCCGTCGACGACGACCGTGCCGCGGCCCGCAGCGTTGGCGGCGGCCAGGGCTTCGATGATGGTCTGCGCATGCTTGATCTCGGTCGGACGCGGGGTGTAGGCATCGTTGCTGTAATCCAGCTGCGACGGATGCACCAGCGACTTGCCGTCGAAACCGAGGTCGCGACCCAGCCGGCAGGAATACTCGAAGGTCTGCATGTCATTGAGGTCGTTGGTGATGCCGTCGATCACGGCGCGACCGTAGGCGCGTGCCGCCAGGATCACCAGCGACAGGCTGGTGATGAGAGCGATCCGCTCATGGGTCTTGCGCGCGCGCAGTTGCGACATGAGGTCGGAAGTCGCGACCACCATACAGATGATGCGGTCGGACGCGGCGGCGATCTCCTTGGCGTTGAGTACGGCGATCGGGCTCTCGATCATGACCATGATCGGTACATCCTTGCCGCCTGCGGCATCCAGCGCGTCCAGCGCCTTCAGGACATCTTCACGCGATTCGATGTTGGGGAAGAGAATGGCGTCGGCGCCGATATTGGCCACCGCCTTGATATCGTCCGGACCCCAGGGCGAGTCGAAATCGTTGACGCGGATGACCACCTCACGCTTGCCGTAGCCACCTTGCTTCACCGCCTCGACGACATTGAGGCGCGACTGCTCCTTGGCTTCCACCAGGATCGGGTCGCCCAAGTCGAGGATCACGGAATCCACGCGCAAGGAGCGGGCCTTGTTCAGGTAGCGCGTATTGCAGCCCGGCACATAGAGCATGGAGCGGCGTGGTCGTAGATGATTGTTCATGCGTAAACCCTGTGTTGATCAGCTCGATATAGTTGCATAAATCGCCGATGTCGCGTTGTTCCTGTCGCAGCCAGGTTTCATGGCTTGGTTAACGATTGAAGTCGATTCTATCGGCAGCGCTTCCAAAGTGTCAATCAATATCTTATGTCTTATATAAGATATAAAAGATATATATAAAAATCCCAGTGAAAACATGTTCGTAGCCAAGCGCATTCTGCGTATTGTTCTGAAGATGTCCGTTGTCATCGTCTGCTCAATGCGACTGTTTCAGCTGATCGAGGATGGCCGGGTTCTCCAGCGTGGAGACGTCCGTGGTGATCTCTTCGCCTTTGGCCAGGGTGCGTAGCAGGCGGCGCATGATCTTGCCGGACCTTGTCTTGGGCAGGTTGTCGCCGAAGCGGATGTCGTCCGGTTTAGCGATCGGGCCGATCTCCTTGCCCACCCAATCACGCAGCTGGCTGACCACCTGCTTCGCCTGCTCGCCTTCCGGTCGTGCGCCCTTGAGCACGACATAGGCGACGATGGCCTCGCCCTTGATGTCGTGCGGCTTGCCCACCACTGCGGCCTCCGCCACCAGCGGATTGGCGACCAGCGCCGATTCGATCTCCATGGTGCCCATGCGGTGTCCCGAGACGTTCAGCACGTCGTCGATGCGCCCCATGATGGTGAAGTAGCCGGTGTCCTTGTCGCGGATGGCGCCATCGCCCGCGAGGTAGAGTCTGCCGCCAAGGTCTTCCGGGAAATAGGATTTGAGGTAGCGGGCATCGTCGTTCCAGATGGTACGGATCATCGACGGCCAGGGGCGCTTGATGACGAGGAAGCCGCCAGTCCCCCATTCGACTTCCTGGCCCGCCTCATCGACCACCGCTACCTGGATGCCGGGAAAAGGCAGCGTGCAGGAGCCAGGCACCAAAGGCGTCACTGGGAGCGGGGTGATGACATGGCCGCCGGTCTCGGTCTGCCAGAAGGTGTCGAGGATGGGGCAACGCGAGCCGCCGACCTGTTGGTAATACCAGCGCCAGGCGGCCGGGTTGATCGGCTCGCCGACCGAGCCCAAAAGGCGCAGGCTGCTGAGGTCGAAACTGCCCGGATGAACTTCTGGGTCCGCTTCCGAAGCCTTGATCAGCGATCGGATCGCGGTCGGTGCCGTATAGAAGATGCTGACTTTGTGCTTGGCGATCATGCGCCAGAAGCGCGAGGCGTCGGGGTAGGTCGGTATCCCTTCGAACACCACTTGCGTGCAGCCTGCCGCCAGCGGGCCGTAGGCGACATAGCTGTGGCCCGTGATCCAGCCGACATCGGCGGTACACCAGAAGATGTCACTGTCCTTGATGTCGAAGGTCCAGCGCATGGTGTTCAGTGCATGCAACAAGTAACCGGCAGACGCATGCTGCACGCCCTTGGGTTTGCCGGTGGAGCCGGAGGTGTAGAGCAGGAACAGCGGATGCTCGGCATCGACCCAGACCGGCTCGCAGGTGTCCGATTGATCCGCGATAAGGTCATGCCACCAGATCTCGCGATCCGCATCCCAGTGCACTTCGCCACCTGTGCGCTTGAAGACGACGACTTTCTCCACCGAATGGCAATCCGCATCCTGCAGGGCCTCGTCGACGGCCGGTTTCAGCGGCATCGTCTTGCCGCCGCGGAATTGTCCGTCACAGGTGATGACGGCGCGCGCGCCGGCATCATGGATACGTTCGACCAGGCTCTTGGAGGAAAAACCGCCGAAGACGACGGAGTGGATGATGCCGAGACGGGCGCAGGCCTGCATCCCGACTATCGCTTCGACACCCATGGGCATGTAGATGATGACCCGGTCGCCGGTCTTGAGGCCGAGCGAACGCAGGCCATTGGCGAAGCGGCAGACCTGGTGATAGAGCGCGCGATAGGTGACCTGCCGGCTGCTGCCGTCATCGGCCTCGAAGATGATGGCCGTCTTGTCGGCCTTATCCTGCAGATGGCGATCGAGGCAATTATAGGAGACGTTGAGTTGGCCGTCCGCGAACCAGCGATAGAAAGGCGCATTCGATTCGTCGAGCACCTGGGTGAACGGGCGATGCCAATCCAGCAGCTTACGACCCAAGTCACCCCAGAAGCCTTCGTAATCGACTTCGGCTGACTGGCAGAGCGCAGCGTAGGCGGCCATGTCCGGGATGGTCGCCTGCGCTCGGGTCTGATCGCTAGGTTGGTAGATGGCTGCGTCGGTTGCGATGTCGTTCATGAGCTCTCCTCCTGCGATCGGGGGCAATCGCATGTTCATTCTCTCTATATATAGGTGGTGGTGATTTGCTAGGCAGCCTGCATCGGGATGCAATGCGCTTTGCGTTGGATGCGGTTGCGCTGGTCGACGTACACCAGCTGCGGCTGGTAGTCGGCAAGCTCGCTCTCCTGGAAGACCCCATAGGTCGCGATGATCAGGATGTCGCCTGGCGCGGCCTTGCGTGCCGCAGCCCCATTGACCGAGATCGTGCCGGAGTCGCGCTGTGCACGGATGGCGTAGGTGGTGAAGCGCTCGCCGTTGTTCACGTTGTAGATATCGATCTGCTGGTATTCCCGGATATCGGCAGCCTTGAGCAATGTCTCATCGATGGCGCACGAGCCTTCGTAGCCCAGTTCCGAGTGGGTCACCTGCACACGGTGCAGCTTGGATTTCAGCATGGTTCTCTGCATGTTCAGCCTTGCGATGGTCTCGTGGTGGATGGGAGCAAAAAATATTTCAAAAGTACTTGACTTGCCGTCACGGTATCTGAGACATTTAGCACTGTCAATATATCTTATATCTTATATAAGACATAAATGTGAGAGCGAAAGAATGAACAAACAATACACGCCGCCAAGCTTCCGTCCGCTCTATGAGCAGATCAAGGTGTTGCTGACCCAGAGCCTGATCGCGGGAGAGTGGCATCCGGGAGAAGCGATCCCGAGCGAGCATGAACTCGCCGCCCGTTTTAAGGTGAGCCAGGGCACTGTACGCAAGGCGATCGACGAGTTGGCCGCCGAGAACATCCTGATCCGTCGGCAGGGCAAGGGCACGTTCGTCGCTACCCACAACGAGGAAGGCATCAAGCTGCGCTTTCTGCGCCTGACCTCGATCGACGGCAAGAAGGAGCTGCTCGAGAACCAGATGGTGGAATGCAGCAAAGGCAAAGCACAGGGCGAGATCGCCAAG
>CABHOJ010000066.1 GCA_902168195.1 uncultured Methylotenera sp. | reverse complement strand
GTTACCGGACAGTTCGGAATCGACGCTCTTGTCGACATACGCCGTGATCTCGGCGTGCTCGCCACGGTTGATGAGGCCCAGCTCCATCATCCCGCCCACTTCCTTGAGGAAGCGCACGCAGCGCGTGCACTGGATACAACGCGTCATGTCGGTGGAAACCAGAGGGCCGATGTTCTTGTTGAGGACCACGCGTTTCTCTTCGGTATAACGCGAAGCAGGCGCGCCATAGGCGACGGCGATATCCTGCAGGTCGCACTCGCCGCCCTGATCGCAGATCGGGCAGTCCAGCGGGTGATTGATCAGCAGGAACTCCATCACGCTCTTCTGCGCTTCGACCGCAGCCTTGGAGCGCGTGAAGATCTTCATGCCGTCGGCGACCGGCGTGGCGCAGGCCGGCAGCGGTTTGGCGAACTTCTCGACCTGCACCAGGCACATGCGGCAGTTGGCGGCGACCGACAACTTCTTGTGATAACAGAACCGTGGGATCGGGATACCGAGTTGGTCCGCGGCATCAATGATGGTCGTACCGTGATCGACCTCGACTGGCTTGCCGTCTATCTCTACTTTTAACATCAGGCTTCCACCGTTTCTTTCTGCAAGCTATCCGCCGTCACGCCATCCTCAACCATGCTGCGGCCGTGCAGGATGTAATACTCGAACTCTGGACGGAAATGCTTGATGAAGCTCAGTACCGGTGTCGCTGCGGCATCACCCAGCGCGCAGATGGTACGGCCGGAGATGTTGCCGCTGACGTCGGTCAGCAGGTCGAGGTCTTCCATGCGGCCCTGACCGTTGGTGATGCGGTTGATCACGCGATAGAGCCAGCCCGTGCCTTCACGGCAAGGCGTGCATTGGCCGCAGGATTCCTCGAAGAAGAAATACGACAGTCGTTTAAGCGTCTTCACCATGCAGGTAGTCTCGTCCATGATGATCATGGAGCCAGCGCCCAAACTGGAGCCTGCCTTGGACAGGCCGTCGTAGTCGAGCGTCGCGCCGAGGATCGCCGATGCCGGCATCACCGCTGTCGACGGGCCGCCGGGGATCACGGCCTTGAGCTTGCGACCTTTCCAGATGCCGCCCACCATCTCCAGCAGCTCGGTGAAGGGCATGCCCATCCGCACTTCGTAATTACCGGGTTTCTCGATATGTCCGGAGACCGAGAATATCTTGGTACCGCCGGAGTTAGGCACACCCAGCTCCTGGAAGGCTAGGCCGCCATGCTCGAGGATCCAGGGGATGGACGCGTAGGACTCCGTGTTGTTGACGTTGGTCGGTTTGCCGAACACGCCATAGCTCGCCGGGAACGGCGGTTTGAAGCGTGGTTGGCCCTTCTTGCCCTCGATCGACTCGATCAGCGCAGTCTCTTCACCGCAGATGTAGGCACCGTAGCCATGCACCGCATGCAGGTCGAAACTGAAATCGGTACCGAATAGGCGCTCGCCCAGGAAGCCTGCTTTACGGGCTTCGGCCAGCGCCTCTTCGAAGACTTCATAGTCTTCCCAGATCTCGCCGTGGATGTAGTTGTACCCGACACGCGCACCCAGGGTGTAGGCGGCGATGGCCATGCCTTCGATCAACTGGTGGGGGTTGTAACGGATGATGTCACGGTCTTTGAACGTGCCCGGTTCACCCTCGTCAGTATTGCAGACCAGGTACTTGGTGCCGTCGTAATAACGCGGCATGAAGCTCCATTTGAGGCCAGTCGGGAATCCTGCGCCGCCTCGCCCGCGCAGGTTGGACAACTTGACCTGGGTGATGATGTCGGTGGCTTTCACCTTCTCGGTGACGACGCGCTTCAATTGCGCGTACCCACCCAGCTTGACGTAGGTCTCGAGCGTATGAGGCTGCGGTTCCTTGATGGTGCGCAAGGTCACCAGCGTCTGTTTCTCAAGATTGTGTGCGATGACTGGCTTGTGGGTCGCCATTATTTCAGCTCCTCCAAAATCGCATCGACCTTTTCCGGCGTCAGGAATTCGCACATCCGCGTGTTATTGATATGGAACAGCGGCGCGCCGCCGCAGGTGCCCATGCACTCGCCCTCTTTCAGGGTGAATTTGCCGTCCGCGGTGGTTTCGTTGAAACCGATACCCAGCTTCTTGTTCAGGTGATCGACGATGGTGTCGGAGTCGCGCAGCATGCAGGAGATGTTGGTACACACCGTGATCTTGTATTTGCCGATCGGCTCCAGTTCGTACATGTTGTAGAAGCTGGCGACTTCGAGGGCCGCGATGGCCGGGATGCCGAGGTAATCCGCGACCCAGGCGATGGTCTCCTTGGAAAGCCAGCCCTTCTCGGTCTGCGCGATGCGCAGCGCCGACATGACCGCAGCCTGACGGTTCTCTGCCGGGTACTTGGTCAACTCGTATTCGATCTTGGCAATGGATTCCTGGCTCAGCATGACTTACCTATCTATTTCGCCAAATACAATATCTTGCGTCCCAATGATCGCGACCAGATCCGCAATCATGTGACCGCGGGTCATCTCGTCCAGTGCCGCCAGATGCGGGAAGCCGGGCGCACGGATCTTCAAGCGGTAGGGCTTGTTGGCACCGTCGGAGATCAGGTAGATGCCAAACTCGCCCTTGGGATGCTCGACCGCCGCATACGCTTCACCGGCAGGGATATGGAACCCTTCGGTGAACAGCTTGAAGTGGTGGATCAAAGCCTCCATGTCCTGCTTCATGCCTTCACGGTTCGGTGGCGCCACCTTGGTGTTGTCGGTGATGACCGGCCCCGGGTTCTTACGCAGCCAGTCGATGCACTGCTTGATGATGCGGTTGGACTGGCGCATCTCTTCGATACGGACGAGGTAACGGTCATAGCAATCGCCGTTGACACCGACCGGGATATCGAAATCCAGTTTGTCATAGACCTCATAGGGCTGTTTCTTGCGCAGGTCCCAGGCGAAGCCGGAACCGCGGATCATCGGACCGCTCAGGCCCAAGGCCAATGCACGTTCCGGTGACACCACACCGATACCGACAGTACGTTGTTTCCAGATACGGTTGTCGGTGAGTAGCGTCTCGTATTCGTCGACGTAGCCCGGGAAGCGGTTGGTGAAATCTTCGATGAAGTCGAGCAAGGAACCCTGGCGATTCTCATTGAGGCGCTTGACGTCGTCCTTACTGCGCAGCGGCGATGCCTCGTATTGCGGCATGCGGCCCGGCAAGTCGCGATAGACGCCGCCCGGACGGTAGTAAGCCGCGTGCATGCGCGCACCGGATACGGCTTCATAACAATCGAACAAGTCTTCGCGTTCGCGGAAAGCGTAGAGGAATACCGTCATGGCGCCGACGTCCAGCGCATGCGCGCCGAGCCAGAGCAGATGATTCAGCACGCGAGTGATCTCGTCGAACATGACGCGGATATATTGCGCACGGATCGGCACATCGAGTCCCAGCAGCTTCTCGATCGCCATCACATAGGCATGTTCGTTGGACATCATGGACACGTAGTCCAGGCGATCCATGTAAGGCACGGATTGCAGATAAGTGCGGTTCTCCGCCAGCTTCTCCGTCGCGCGATGCAGCAAGCCGATGTGCGGGTCGGCACGCTGGATGACTTCCCCGTCCAGTTCAAGCACCAGGCGTAACACGCCGTGGGCTGCCGGGTGCTGCGGACCGAAGTTCATGGTGTAGTTACGAATTTCAGCCACGGCGATCACCTTTGAAGCGCTTTGAATTCAGGCGAAGACAAGACGGAGGCGCGAAGACAGTACAAATCGTGCTGCAAGCGCCGACAACGAAGTATTCATCGGAATTGAAAACGCGATCAGCCATTGCGGAAACCCTCGTCATGGAACCCCTCATCCCGAATGACACGAGGCACGTTGTTGCGTGGATCGATGGTCACGGGCTGGTAGATGACACGCTGCTGTTCCGGGTCATAGCGCATCTCGACATTGCCGATCATCGGGAAATCCTTGCGGAACGGGTGGCCGACGAAACCGTAATCCGTGAGCAGGCGACGCAGATCCGGATGACCCTCGAACATGATGCCGTAAAGGTCGAACGCTTCGCGCTCGAACCAGTTGGCGGCAGGCCAGAGATCGACCACTGTGGAGAGCACCGGAAAATCCTCGTCCGCGGCGAACACGCGCAAACGCACGCGCTGATTCAGGCTGATCGAGAGAAAGTGGTAGACCACCGCGAAACGCAACCCGGTCCAGGTGCCTTCACCGTAATCGGCATAATCTACGCCACAAAGGTCGATCAGTTGCTCGAACTTGAGATCGGCATGGTCACGCAGCATTTGGCAGACCGCTACCAAGGCTGGCGCTTTGCATTCGATGGTGATCTCGCCTACGGCAGTGGATAACCCGGACAGCTTGTCACCCAGCGCAAGCTTGAGGTTCTCTTCGAGTTTCTTTAGTCGGGCGCTCATGGATGGTCTTCTCAGCGGGCGATAGTGTTGGTGCGCTTGATCTTGTTCTGCAACTGGATGATGCCGTAGAGCAGGGCTTCAGCCGTCGGCGGACATCCAGGCACGTAGACATCGACCGGCACGATGCGGTCGCAGCCGCGCACCACGGCATAGGAATAATGATAGTAACCACCGCCGTTGGCGCAGGAGCCCATAGAGATGACCCAGCGCGGCTCGGCCATTTGGTCGTAGACCTTGCGCAGCGCCGGCGCCATCTTGTTCACCAGCGTGCCGGCGACGATCATGACGTCGGATTGGCGCGGGCTGGGGCGGAACACCACACCGAAGCGATCCAGGTCATAACGGGAAGCACCGGCATGCATCATCTCGACCGCACAACAAGCCAGACCGAAAGTCATGGGCCAGAGCGAACCGGTACGGGTGTAATTGATCACCGTGTCGAGCGTGGTGGTGACGAAGCCTTTTTCGAGAACGCCTTCAATGCTCATGACTTAATGCACCACATCGTTCCAGCGCACGCTGGAATCCAAAAAAGATCGAACAGCTTGTATCGGCGCCTCAGTCAGGCTTCCGACAACCCAAACGCCCTGGGTTCGGCGCAATGCCTCATTCGTCTTGCTCGCAGCTACGCAGGCTCGGTAACTCATTCGCGCTACTCCCATTCCAGGGCCCCCTTCATCCATTCGTAAATGAAGCCAACCACGAGGATGGCGAGGAACACCATCATGGCAAGGAAGCCGAACAGGCCGATCTCTTCCAGGACGACGGCCCATGGGAAGAGGAATGCGATCTCGAGATCGAACAGGATGAACAGGATAGCGACGAGGTAATACCGTACGTCGAATTTCATGCGAGCGTCTTCGAAGGCCTCGAAGCCGCATTCATA
>CABHOJ010000065.1 GCA_902168195.1 uncultured Methylotenera sp. | reverse complement strand
CCTGCAGCGGCTTCCTTAGGATTGGTCGCGCCCATCAGCTCGCGGTTCTTGGCGACTGCGTTCTCGCCTTCCAATACTTGGATCATGACTGGACCGGAGATCATGAACTTGACCAGATCCTTGAAGAAAGGACGCTCCTTGTGCACGGCGTAGAAGCCTTCGGCATCGGCCTGGCTCAGTTGGGCCATCTTGGCGTTGACGATCTTCAGGCCGTTGGACTCGAAGCGGGAATAGATCTTGCCGATGACGTTCTTGGCAACTGCATCTGGTTTGATGATGGAAAGGGTACGTTCTACAGCCATGATGACTCCAATTAAAATTACAAGAAAACTACGTTAGAAAATGACGATGGAAAAGACCGTTAAAATACCATTTTAACGGCCTAAAATAAACCTTTGCTTGAATCCGCGGCCCGCAGGATCAGGCTTCGTTACGTTGCCGGCGAGCCTCGTAAAGACAGATACCGCTGGCCACCGAGACATTGAGACTTTCCACGGAACCGAACATCGGGATACCGACCAGCGCATCGCAGGTCTCGGCCGTCAAACGACGCAGACCTGTGCCCTCCGCGCCCAGTACCAGCGCCAGAGGTCCGGTCAGCTTGGTCGAGAAGAGATCGTGCGTGGCCTCGGCAGAGGTGCCGACGACAAATACGCCCGCTTCCTTCAGTTCACGGATGGTACGTGCCAGGTTGGTGACGGCGATGAACGGCACGGTCTCCGCCGCGCCGCAAGCCACCTTGCGTACAGTGGCGTTAAGTCCCGCCGCACGATCCTTGGGGGCGATCACCGCGTGGACACCCATGGCGTCGGCGACGCGCAAGCAGGCACCGAGGTTATGGGGATCTTCCACCCCGTCCAGGATCAGGAAGAACGGCGGCTCCTTTAGATCCGATTCCAGGATGTCATGGATATCCCGATACGGGATGGGTGTGTCGACCACACGGGCGATGACCCCCTGGTGGCGACCATTGGCGCCCGCCATGCCGTCGAGTCGCGAGCGCTCGACCTGCATCAGGCGCACGCCTGCCGCTTCCGCCATGCCCAAGAGGTCTTTCATCCGCGCGTCGACCCGATCGCGGTCGATCAGGATCTCCTGGATGCTCGCCGCATGCTGTCGCAAACGACTCAAGACGGCATGGAAGCCGAAAAGAATACGGGTATCACTCATTTACGTTTATTGCCTTTTCTCGTTGTCGATTTGCCGGCTACCGGCTTTTTGGCCGCTTTCGACGGCGCATGCCCCTTGGACGGCGCTTTGCCGGATTTGCCGCGGGTAGCGTCACCAGAAGGTTTGTCACCAAACGCTTTGGCCGCCCGCGGCTTACCTCTTGGCGCCCATTCAGGCGCAGGCCGTTTCTCGGCAGTGACAGGCGTAGATTCATCCTTGCCCAGTTTGGTCGTGGCGGCGACCAGCACGAAATCGATCTTGCTGGTCTCGAGGTCTACCCGCGCTACTTTCACGCGCAAACGGTCGCCCAGACGGTAGCGCACCCCTGTACGTTCGCCGGCCATCTCGTGTCGGGCCTTGTCGTAGTTGAAGTAATCGTTCCCCAACTCGGTCACGTGCAACAGTCCTTCGACATAGATGCCATCCAGCGCGATGAACAGGCCGAAACTGGTGACCCCCGCCACTGTCCCGTCGAACACTTCGCCGATCTTGTCCTGCATGTAGTAGCACTTGAGCCATGCCTGGACATCGCGGGTCGCGTCATCGGCACGCCGTTCGGTCATCGAACAGTGCTGTCCCAGTGCATTCCAGTCGCCCGGCGTGTATTTCTTGCCCTCGATCACGGCCTTGATCGCCCGATGGATCAGGAGATCCGGATAACGCCGGATCGGTGACGTGAAATGTGTATATGACTCATAGGCCAGGCCGAAATGACCGACATTGTCCGGGCTATACACCGCCTGCTGCATCGAACGCAATAGCACGGTCTGCAACAGCAGTTCGTCCGGACGTCCCTTGATGCGGGCGAGCACCTTAGCATAATCCTTGGCGTGTGGGGTATCGCCGCCACCGATCCCGAAGCCGAACTCGCCCATGAAGGTACGCAAGGCTTCCAGTTTTTCCGGGGTCGGACCTTCATGGATGCGGTACAGCGCAGGATGTTCGTGGGTCTTGAGGAAATCGGAAGCGCAGACATTGGCGGCGAGCATGCATTCCTCGATCAGGCGATGCGCGTCGTTACGGGTTGAGGCCTCGATACGGTCGATCTTGCCGTTATCATTGAAGACCATGACCGTCTCGCTACTTTCGAACTCGATCGCACCCCGCTTCTCGCGGGCTTCCAGCATGATCTTGAACAACGTGTAGAGATGCTGCACATGCGGCATCAGCCAGGCGTATTCGCGTGCGGCCTCCCCTTGCGGGTTGGTCAGCATGTCAAAGACCTTGGTGTAGGTCATCCGCGCCTTGGAACGCATCACCGATGGATAGAACTGGTAGCGTTTGACGTTGCCTTTGCCGTCGATCTGCATGTCACAGACCATGCACATACGCTCGACATCCGGGTTGAGTGAGCAGAGCCCGTTAGATAGGGCTTCCGGCAGCATGGGGATGACGCGACGCGGAAAATAGACCGAATTCCCTCGCTCGAAGGCATCCTTGTCCAGCGCGTCGCCGGGCTTCACATAGAAACTGACATCGGCGATCGCGACCACCAGCCGCCAGCCCTGACCTTGCGGCTCGCAATAGACGGCATCGTCAAAATCGCGCGCCGTCTCGCCATCGATGGTGACTAGCGGCAGATCGCGCAGGTCGACGCGGCCCTTCCAGTCCTTGGCTTGCACCAGTTTTGGGTACGCCTCGGCCTGTCTGATGGCTTCTGGCGAGAAGTCATACGGCAGTTTGTGCTTGCGCAAGGCGATCTCGATCTCCATACCGGAGTCGGCATAGTTACCGAGGATCTCGACGATCTTGCCGATGGGTTTGCCATGCGGCGAAGGCTGTTCGGTCAACTCGACCATGACCACCTGGCCGTCCTTGGCATCCATGTCCAGGTGATAGGGGATGATGATGTCCTGGTTCACCCGCTTGTCTTCCGCGGCCACGATGGTGAAGCCAAAACCACGCATGACGCGGCCAACCAGGTGCTTGTTGGTGCGCTCGAGCACCTCGACGATCTTGCCTTCCGGGCGGCCACGACGGTCGAAACCGGATTGGCGCACCATGACGCGATCGCCGTGCAGCACCTGCGACATCTCCTTGGGGCTGAGGAACAGGTCGTCACCGCCACTATCCGGAATGAAGAAACCGAAGCCGTCAGCATGGCCTTGCACTTTGCCGGCCAGCAAATGGATCTTCTGTGCCAGGCATAGCGCACCTTTACGGTTGCGGATGATCTGCCCTTCGCGCTCCATGGCGTTGAGGCGACGGTTGAATATCTCCTGCTCGGCTTCGCCGATGCCCAGCAACTCGTAGAGTTGTTCTACGCTCAGCGGCACCCCCTGCTCGTCCATCTGTTGCATGATGAGTTCGCGGCTCGGCAACGGGTTCTCGTAGTTGGCCGCCTCGCGTGCAGCATGCGGATCGACCGGGCGATTAGCGGCTTTTTTGTTGCTGGATGGTTTTTTTCTCGTTGACAAAGTATGTCTTTCCTATAGAATTCGCGTTCTTCGTTTTACCCCATTTGAATGCCCAGATGGCGGAATTGGTAGACGCGCTAGGTTCAGGTCCTAGTGGTGGCAACACTGTGGAGGTTCGAGTCCTCTTCTGGGCACCAGAGTATGATAAGACCGCATGATGACAACTCACATGCGGTTTTTTTATTTTCATGTTCAGGCCGTATTCTACCCCAACGACAGCACGCTCCCTAATCAAAACAAGCACCCCACCATCGCAGAGGAACCATCATGGAAACCATAGAATTCAAGCTCAGGGGCGAATTTGTCGAGTTATGCGACCTGTTGAAATTGACCGGTCTTGCAGATAGCGGTGGTCGCGGCAAGGCCATGGTGGGGGAAGGCCTGGTCAAAGTGGATGGCGTGGTGGAATCCCGCAAGACCGCGAAGATCCGGGCTGGACGTACGATCGCTTGCGGTGACACCAATATTGTGGTCGTGGCCGAAACTGCCTGATCGCCCGATTACTTGAGGGCGTAGATGGCCGGCAAGTTGCGCCACCAGCCGTAGACATCCATGCCGCAACCGAAGACATAGCGGTTCGGCAAGACCAACCCGACATAATCCGCCGTCACCGGCTTTTGCTTGGACAAGTCTTTCTCCGTCAGGACTGCGATCGCCACCCGCTCCGCACCCAGGGTGAGGCATTTCTCAGTGATCGCAGCCAGCGTATGCCCCTCGTCCAGGATGTCGTCCAGGATCAGCACCGTACGGCCACGCACGTTCTCGCCCGGCATCACTTTCCAGATGAGCTCATTGCCATGGGTCTGGTCATGATAACGGCTGGCCTGCACGTAATCGAACTGCAACGGGAATAACAAACGAGGCAGTAATTGTCCGGCGAAGAATGTGGCGCCTCCCATGACACTGATGACGAGCGGTACGATATGCTCGAACTCGTCATTGATCTGGTTCGCCAGGCGCTCGATCGCCAGATCGACTTCTTGCGCGCTGAACAGCAAGTCAGCACCTTCGAGTATCTTTTTCGGATCGATGATGGGTTCAGCCATGGTCAGAACTTCAACTTTCTCAGGTAATCGGTGAATTCGGCACTGATCTCAGGATGCCTCAGCGCGAACTCGACGTTCGCTTTCATGTAACCCAGCTTGCTGCCGCAATCGAAGCGCTTGCCGTCGAAGCGGTAGGCCAGCACGCGCTCCTGCTTCATCAAAGCGGCGATGCCGTCCGTCAACTGGATCTCGCCACCCTTGCCTGGCGCCACCTTCTCTAGCAGATCGAAGATGGCCGGCGTCAGGATGTAGCGACCGACCACCGCCAACGTCGACGGCGCATCTTCCGGCTTGGGTTTCTCGACGATGCCCCTGACTTGCAGTACGCGATCGCTGATCGGTTCGGCATCGACGATACCGTAACTCGCGGTCTCGGCAGGCGCGACATCCTCGACACCGAGGATAGATGCATTCTGCTGGCCGAAGAGCTCCACCATCTGCTGCAAAGCCGGTTTCTTCGCATCGATGAGGTCGTCCGCAAGGATCACCGAAAAGGGCTCATTGCCTACTACCGGCCGGGCGCACAGGACGGCATGTCCCAATCCCAGGGCTTCGGGCTGTCGGATATAGATGCAGGACACACCCTTGGGCAGGATGCCGCGCAAGGCTTCCAGCACCTGTGTCTTGCCACGCGCCTCAAGCTCGGATTCCAGCTCGTAGGATTTGTCAAAATGATCGGGGATGGAACGCTTGTTACGGCCCGTGATAAAGATCAGCTCCGTCGCGCCCGCTGCGATCGCTTCTTCCGCCGCGTACTGGATGAGCGGGATATCGACGATAGGCAACATCTCCTTGGGGCTCGCCTTGGTCGCAGGCAAGAATCTGGTACCGAGACCGGCAACGGGGAAAACGGCTTTCGTGACTTTGTTCGGTTTCAATGCTGGGATTCCTGAATTAATGAATGGTAGACGATTTCGGCACCAGTTGCGGTGTCCTTCCCGCCTCATGCTGATGGATATCGCCCTGGTATTCCTCGACCCAAAGCTTCAGTTCGCGCTTGATGACATCTTCGTCCAGCTGGTAGCAGGCCGTGATCCATTTCAATAGCGATTTGACCCAGGACTTGTCGGCGCTGCGTGCGATCGCGATCCTGAGCTTGACGTGGGGCGTCGGCAGCGTGTGTTCGTCATCCGCCAGTAATTCCTCGTAGAGCTTCTCGCCCGGGCGCAATCCCGTGAATTCGATCTCGATCTCGTCGTCCATGAAGCCGGAAAGACGGATCATGTCTTTCGCCAGATCGACGATCTTGACCGGCGTCCCCATATCCAGCACGAAGATCTCGCCGCCCTCGCCCATCAGACCCGCCTGCATGACCAGTTGGCAGGCCTCCGGGATGGACATGAAGTAACGCGTGATCTCGGGATGCGTCACTGTCACCGGCCCGCCCTGGGCGATCTGCTCGCGGAATTTTGGGATCACGCTGCCGCTGCTGCCCAGCACGTTGCCGAACCTGACGATGACGAACCTTGTCCCGAGCTCATCCTGAAGGCCCTGGCAGACCATCTCGGCCAAACGCTTGCTGGCGCCCATGACGTTGGTAGGATTGACCGCCTTGTCGGTGGAGATCAAGACGAACTTGCCAACCTTCGCTTCTTTACAAAGCCTTGCCAGGGTATATGTACCGAGCACATTGTTCATGAGCGCTTCTGCCACATTGTGCTGTTCCATGAGCGGCACGTGCTTGTAGGCAGCCGCATGGAAGACGACCGCCGGCTTATATTGCTCGAGCAGCCCCTTCAGCCTCTGTTCGTTCTTGACGTCTGCCGTGACGAAGACCATCTTGCAACTTGATTCGGTCGCCCTGAATTCCTGATCCAGCTGATACAGCGAGTATTCCGACATATCGAGGCATACCAACATATCAGGCTGGTACTTGACGATCTGGCGACATAACTCCGAACCGATGGACCCGCCTGCCCCCGTCACAAGCACGACATTCCCATCGAGCAGGGCGTGCATGCCCTCGTTATCCAGTTGCACAGGCTCGCGCCCGAGCAGATCTTCCACTTCGACACGACGGATCTCGGATACGCTGACCTTGCCGCTCATCAGATCATCAAAGGCTGGTACTGTCAGGGCCGTCAGGCCAGCACGATTCGCAAGCTGTACGGCCCTGCGGCGTTGTTCCTGCTTGGCGGATGGCATGGCGATGATGACATGGCCCACCCCAGTATCCGCCGCGATCTGCTCCATGCGATCCAGAGAACCCAGGATCTTGATGCCATAGATCTGCCTGCCATGCATCTCAGGTGCGTCATCGATGATACCAACAACTCGCCATTCCAAGCTCCGTGCCAAGTCTTTCAATAAGGCGATCGCGGCCTCACCAGAACCTAAGATCAGCACCGGATTGCCTTGCACTTGTGAGACGCTGTATAGACGATGTTCTTTCCAGGCGCGATAGGTGAATCGACTTCCCGCCATAAAACCCAGTAAGAGAATCGGGTGTAACAGGAATACGGATCTTGGCACAGCCGAAGCAAGCTGAGATAAGTAGAGAATGGTTAGACCGGCTAGTGTACTAAATATAACAGCACGGACGATGCGATGGAGATCAGGAATACTGGCAAAACGCCATACTCCACGGTAAAGACCAAAAGCCACAAATGCGAAGGCATGAAGTGGGACTAGAATCAACATGGTTTCGATCATGCCACGCAGGAATTCCTGGGGAATATCGAAATTGAAACGCAAGAGATACGCAAATCCCCAAGCCGCAGAAACCACTACTAGGTCATGGACAAACGCCACCTGCGCACGCCCTTTGGGAACAAAATCACCGAGTCTTTGTTGGCGTGTTGATTGGGGGTTTTTACCGATGGACATCCGCTTGAATTCCGAATCCTTAATAGAAGCTGATTCTAACGGAAATTAACTTTGATTGAAGCTTTTCCAAGCCATGTCAACAAAGTAGGCCAAGAACACATAAATGATTGCCCACAAGCAGAGCCATGCAATGACATGGTTGGCTGGTTGCTGCAATATCACCAGCGCAGAACCGCCGGTAGCGATCATTAGTAAATATTCTAAGATAGCAGTTTTGCGGTGCCCCCACCCCAATCTAACTAGCCGCTGATAGTAGTGGTCACGATGTGCTTCCCATACCTTTTCGCCACGTAGCGCCCTTTTGCCCAGTGTCACGCTGGTATCGAAAATAAAGGTGGAGAACACAAGTAAGGGGAACCACAAAGGCCAAACGTCGTGTTGCCAGCCATAGATCCCCAGGACTCCCGCAAGGAAGCCTAAGGGAATGGAGCCCGCGTCCCCCATAAATATCCGGGCAGGGTGAAAGTTGAAAACCAAGAATGCCAGATTGGCTGCAGCGATGACAGCGCACAACGCACTCAAATGAGGCTGGTCTGCCATATATGCGGCAATCGCGTAAAAACTAAACCCAAATAACGCCATGCCCCCAGCCAATCCATCTGAGCCATCCATGAAATTGTATAGATTCAACATCCATAGGACAGCTAGGACCATCATTGCATGTTGCCAAGCTGGGCTATCCGGAAGAAGGTATACAATGAATCCCGCACTGATCAATAGTTGTACGGCAAAGCGCCACCGAACCTTCAAGCCGTGTATATCATCGGCTAATGAGATGAATACCAGCAGGATCACCGGAATCATCAAGAATATCCCACCGCCAATCACTATCCATGTGCCAATCACGCCTGCCATGATCGCGAGCCCACCTGTTCGGGGCGTAACACTGGTATGTAAGGAGCGATGATTCGGCTGATCCAATGCTAATCTCGCGAGTGGCGTTTTTAACATTAAGAGCAGACATGCCACTGTAATGACAAAAGCTAGCAACAAGGACAAAATCATCGAAGTATTCTAATTGGAAGTCCGGTACCAGTCAGTCGTTATCTGGATACCTTGAGTCAGTGAATATGGTGGCCGCCACCCCAGTGCAGTGTGAAGCTTAGTGCTATCGACTACCAAAGACTGCGTCAATCGATCGAACACTGATGCCTTGCCGATCAGGCGCATCACTCTTGAGAATAAATACTGCGGCATAGGAAATAACCTGCCAGAGCGTCCTAAGGCTTTTGACATCTCCAATATCAACTCCGATGTAGAAACTGCCTCGTCATCGCTGACCAAAAAAGTCTCGCCAGCCGCGTCTGGATGGGAGATGCAAAGCATGAGCGCATCTACCAGATTTCCGACATACACAAGACTGCGACGATTCTGCATTTTGGCAAACGGCAGTGGCAAACCTGAGTCCACGAGTTTCAATAGATTATAAAAATTAGCTGTGACCCCAGGCCCATAGATCAGCGGCGGCCGAAGCATGACGACCTCTATGCCCGTTTCAGCTGCCACGCGCTGCAATGCCTGCTCTGCCTGGAACTTCGAGATCGCATATGCATCATGGGGCGAAGGGATGGAATGCTCATTGAATGCCTGACCTTGCGTGCACTCTCCGTTAACCTTGATACTACTCAAGTATATAAACCGCCGCACGCCCGCCGCTGCAGCCTGTCGCGCCAAACGTTCTGTTCCGTGAAGATTCACTTCTAGAAATGCATTCATAGCGGTTGCATCGTCAGCTTTCATCACGTGGACTCTGGCCGCGAGATGTATCACCACATCTATGCCCTCTAGGCATGCCTTCCAGTCCGTGTTGCCTGAAATAGGCTCTATGGTGCAGCAATCTTCCACAGCACAACTGTCGGCATTCCTGACCGCCGCACGCAGGTGGTGCGCGCTCGCCTGAACGACTGGGCACAGCGCCCTTCCCACAAAACCCGTTGCTCCTGTTACCAAGACGTTAGCCATCCATCGAATCCTTAACTCCGCACCTTCAATTCCACGTCGCTCAATTATGCCCACAGACCGGGATACAGATAGATCGACCTTGCCAGCATGTATGCCATAAATCCGGCAACCAGCACGCCCTTCAACAACGTACTCCGATTCTGATCAAAGTGCATGTATAGCCAGCTCAGTAATATCACGATCGGCAACAAGAGTATCTCACCCAGTCGCGCGCCAACAGCGACATGGTCATGCAAAGCACACATCAAAATGACACCCAGCATGGCAAGACGCTGGAGTGTGAGCGCGAAGCGATCTGAATGCAGCAAAGGCCTCAAAAAGAACTCGATCGCCAAAAGTATCAACGCGAAGAATGCAATGAAATAGAAATACAGCCCTGTACTATTCTGAATGATGACTTTTTGATCGAGATACAGTAAGTATCTTGGATTTATCGTCGCTATCCAATCGCGGAACAAGGAAAGTATCGAATAGTCAAAAATGGCCAATAGCGGCGCAGTGACAAAGGCCCACAAAATCAGGTTGCCAAGGGGCCTGGCAAAATAGATCATGAACGCGACCAAATAGACGAACGCACTGAAGTGAATCAGTCCGCCCAACATTATGAACAGCGCAGAGAGCCAGTATTTCTTCTGTTGCAAGAAATATAGTCCGGGGATAACGAATGCGGTCGCATAAGCAACTCGCAGTACGGTACCTTCGAATAACAGAAGATATAAACTGGCATAGAAGAACATCCCCACATAAGGGTTCTCAACTATTTTAGAAAGATATCTTAGCTTCAGAAATAGCAATGAAATCGTAGCTAGACCTGCGAACACGGGGAAAGACAACCACGCTCCAATGAGTTTGGCGAAAAATCCATATAAAGGCTCCCGCATCAAGCTGAACGTTGCAAGCCAATCCTCCCAGGAAGTTCTGTCTAGAATTCCATACCACCAAAGATAGTGCACCCAATCTTTTGAGTATTGGATGCATAGCAGATATGCAATGATTCCTAGAATCAAATAGTTAAGGCTGACCAACCTGTCAGCCTTGTATGATGCCTTTTGCAAATCATTACTCACTCGATCGTCTTTCTGACCCAATAATTCAATATCAGGTACTCCAAAATCAATCTGCCAGACCAAACCAAGCTAGCACCAAGCCCTGTGTATTTTTCGAATACCATCGGGGCTATAGAACCATATAGGATCAATTCAAAAACAAAAATCGCAGCCACTAACTTGGGTTTTCCTGCGGCATATAGATAGATAAGGGGTAATTGAGCAAGCGCACAAAAGAAGATCCCTACCGCTTGCACCGAGATGATGACTTGCACATACTCGGACAAGAAGCTTGCATTCACTGCCGGAACAAAAGCCCAAACCACAGTCAACACAAGCAGTAAAAATGCCAAAGACATCCATTGGATCTTTGTCTGATGCCTCTGGTAAATAGTGACTGCCGATTCCTTCAAATGCATTGTCTGCGTCAATTGTGGAAGAAGCACAGTAGACATAGCCCACGGCACAAGCAAGTAGCGGATCAGAATATCCTGCGAGGCTATGTAAGCTGAAAGTGCCTGTGGGTCAAGGTAACCTGCCACGACAAAACGGTCACCATACACGAACATACTGGAAATAAAACCCGCGACCGCGGTCCACATGCCGTATTTTAGGAACGGGCTACGAAAGTCCATCGCAATGCTGGTTCTTCTAAAACGCATGAACCGACCAGCGATATAAATATAGGCGAGTAAAGCGAGGTACCGGCTGAGTGTGATCGCCCAGCTAATATCGACCAATGTCGTATGACCGATACCGACCACAATCAAGGGCAAGATGAACAAGCTAGCACCGGAAATCATTTTCCCAACATTTGCCGCCCGAAAATCCTGACGCCCTTCTAGCACGCCCCGCAGAAGGTGCGCAAGGATGCTCGCTGGGATACCCCAAGCAGCTATCTTGAAGGCAAGGACAGTTTCATCACGATGTTCAAGTGTGGTTTTTAGCCATTTATCTACTAATAAATCAGAAAAACCCGCAACGATAACGACTGAAATAATCCCAATTGAAAGTGACCAGAGCAGAGCCTGCCAAAGGAGCGCGTCACGCTCTTCACTGTTGCCTGACGGGATCTTAGAAGAAAAATAAGTAACTGTGCGGCCTATGCCAAAATCGTAAACAAAGAAGAAGATGCCGATCGACAAAAGCAGTGAGGTTAGGGAGAAGAGCCGATAATCGAGCAGAATAAGCAATATCGGAATACTGGCTAAGGCCGAGAGTGCTGGAAAGGCGCTACCAGCGATACTCCACATGGCATTTTTGCTCAGCATCTTAGCCAAACATTCAGAACACGCAAAACGCAATCATCAGTCCCAAAAGCATTCGTTCACTTAGGGCTCTTCTTGACTGATTTAAGAATCGAAGGAAAACCATCCTATGTATGGATCGAGAATCAAGGAGGATATCGCAAGCTTTATTCAAATAAGCATCTTGTGAAAGAGACTTTGTTATACAGGCAAGTTTAGAGACCTCTCCTCGATACCAACCATCAACAATACGCCGCATCCTTTTCTGCCAAGCATGTCTCCCGAGGTTCACACCGATAGCATTCTGCCCATGTTGCCGATACTTTAGCGTGGGTCGTACATCGATGTACCATCGCATACCGCTGGCCCTACATACGCTATAGATTAACCAATCGTGAAGTTCTACCTCACATGCTCCCACCTGGTTGGTAAGCAAAATTGTTTTAACCAAGGCAAGCAATCGATTCGTCATGAGGAAGCTGCATCCCGGTCCAGCCGACTCAAAAAGAAAATCCAGTCTTCGAATGGGTTGGGCTTTATCGATCAGCGCTTTGCTGCCATCCTGCCAATAAGCAACGACATTCGAAGATACGCCGTCAGCGGCATGCTTTGACGCAAGGTCAATTTGCATGGATAACTTATTCGAAAGCCAGACATCGTCCTGATCTGCCAGAGCGATGAAATCGTAGTCTGTGATTTCGACTTCCATAATCAGCCGGTAGAAATTCTTGCCAGGTGCCCCAAGCCTGCTTTTCGAGGGCAGCACAATGATTC
>CABHOJ010000064.1 GCA_902168195.1 uncultured Methylotenera sp. | reverse complement strand
GAAGCGGACCTTCTCGCGTTTTTCGATCTGGGTGACCCGTCCCTCGTGCACCGTGATCTCCACGGAGCCGAAGCGCAGCTGCTCGATGGCGCGCTGGATCTCGGCGATCACTTCGTCGGTGACGTTCACGTTGCTAAGTGTGGACATGGTCTTTTTCCTGTTCTGGATGAATCAAACGTTGCGCACTGTAACAATCGAGTTAAATAATGAAAAATAATTTGTTTTAATATAAATATAACTAATATGAATATTGATGGTTCAAGGTCCTGGACGCGGCCAAAAGAAAAGGCGCCCTTGGGCGCCTTGTTCGGAATTGCGGAGGTAAGTGTGGCTAGCTCGACTTGTTCTTCCACAACACATCATCCTGACCGGCCGCTTTGTTCAGGCTACGGCAAGCGACGAACAGCAGGTCGGACAAACGATTGAGGTATTGCAGCGAGACCTCGGTCACGGGTTCCTGTCGGCTCAGTCGCACCAGTTGGCGCTCAGCGCGACGGCAGACGGTGCGCGCCAGATGGCAGTAAGCCGCGGCACGGCTGCCGCCTGGCAGGATGAATTCCTTCAAGGGTTCCAGTTCCTCGTTCCAGTTATCGAGTGCGTTCTCCAGCTGGGTCACGCGCTCGGGCTTGATGAGGTCGTGTCCAGGCAGACAGATCTCGCCGCCCAGATCGAAGAGGTCGTGTTGCACGGCGGTGAAGGTCTCGCGCATGCCGACCAGGATAGGCTCGGTCAGCATGATGCCGATGATGGCGTTGAGTTCGTCGACATCGCCCATGGCTTCGACACGCAGGCTGTCCTTGTCGACGCGGCTGCCATCACCTAACCCGGTCGTACCTTTGTCGCCGGTGCGTGTGTAGATCTTGCTTAGACGGTTTCCCATGGTCCTGTTCCTGCTGTTAGCTACGGATTCAATCGACGCATTGTAGCTGATAGTCTCAATCACCATGACAGCCTGCAGACAGTTCGGCTAAACTTTGCGCAAGCACAACTTCACCTTGAATAACAGCGAACCTTCTGTGAACGCCGCCTCCGATAGCAGCCAGCCCATCGGCATCTTTGACTCCGGTGTCGGCGGCATCTCCGTACTCAAGCACATTCACGCACTGCTACCGGCGGAACATTTGCTGTATTACGCCGATTCCTTGCACGCGCCCTACGGCAGCAAGACGCCGGAATTCATTTGCGAACGTGCGTTCGCCATCACCGATTTCCTCATCGCGCAGGGCGCCAAAGCGCTCGTGGTGGCCTGCAACACCGCGACCGCGGCGGCGGTGGACAAGCTGCGCGCGCACTACACCTTACCCATCATCGGGATGGAGCCTGCTGTCAAACCCGCTGCTGCCGCGAGCCATAGCGGGGTGATCGGCGTATTGGCGACAGTAGGTACACTGAAGAGCGCCCAGTTCGCCGCATTGCTCGAGCATTACGGGCAGCATGTCCGCGTGGTCACCCAGGCCTGCCCCGGGCTGGTGGAATGCATCGAGCGGGGCGAACTGGAGGCGACGGCCACGCGTCAGCTGGTGGCGAGCTATGTCGCGCCGCTACTCGAAGCCGGCGCCGATACCATCGTGCTGGGCTGCACGCATTACCCTTTCGTACGCAAACTCATCGCCGAGATCGCCGGGCCGCAAGTCGCGCTTATCGACACCGGCGCGGCGGTCGCACGACAGCTCATGCACCGGCTGGAAGATACCGGCATGCTTGCGACTGGTTCAACGCAGGGAGAGGTTAAGTTTTGGACCAATAGTCCAGCGCCGGATGCGAAATGGGTGATTGCTAGTCTCTGGGGCACGTTGGCGGAAGTGGTGCACGCGTAAGCTGCTTAACGGTTGCGCATGACGCGCCTGTTCTGGGCTGACTGGAACAAAAAAGCCGGATTTCTCCGGCTTTTTTTGTTTAGTGATGCCCGACGTGTTCGCCGGCTTTTAGTCTGTACTTCGTCCCGCAGTAGGGGCACATGGCGTGGCCGGTCTCCCCGATATCGAGGAACACCCGCGGATGCGAGCTCCACAGCGCGACCTCCTTGGTCGGGCAGTAGAGCGGCAGGTCCTTGGCGCTGATTTCGATCTCGGTCTGTTCGGCCATCGCGATGCTCCTTAGAGGTAGGTCAGCCAGCCATCATGCTCGGCGGAACGGCCATGCACCACGTCGAAATACTTGGATTGCAACTGCTCGGTGATCGGACCACGTTTGCCTTCGCCGATGGCGCGATTGTCGAGTTCGCGGATCGGCGTGACTTCAGCGGCGGTGCCGGTGAAGAAGGCCTCATCTGCGGAATACACCTCGTCGCGCGTGATGCGCTTCTCGATGATCTGGTAGCCGGCTTCGGTCGCCAACTGGACCACGGTGTCACGCGTGATGCCTTCCAGCGCGCTAGTCAGGTCCGGCGTGTAGATCTTGCCGTTACGGATGATGAAGACGTTCTCGCCTGAACCTTCGGCGACGAAACCGTCGACGTCCAGCAGCAGCGCTTCGTCATAGCCGTCCTGCGCCGCTTCCTGGTGGGCCAAAATGGAGTTCAGGTAGTTGCCGTTGGCCTTGGCCTTGCACATATGGATGTTGACGTGATGGCGCGAGAAGGACGAGGTCTTGACGCGGATGCCGCGCTCCAGCGCTTCCTTGCCCATGTAGGCGCCCCAACTCCAGGCGGCGACGATGACATGGGTGGACAGGGTCTTGGCCGAGATGCCCATGGCTTCGGCGCCATAGAACGCCATTGGGCGCATGTAGCCGGATTCGAGGTTGTTCTCGCGGAAGGCCGCCTTCTGTGCTTCGATCAGTGTGGCCTTGTCGTACGGCATCTTCATGCCGAGGATGTGGGCAGAGCGGAACAGGCGGTCGGTGTGCTCCTTCAGGCGGAAGATAGCCGGGCCCTTGTCGGTCTTGTAGGCGCGTACGCCCTCGAACACGCCCATGCCGTAATGCAGCGTGTGAGTGAGTACATGGGTGGTGGCATCGCGCCACGGCACCATCTTGCCGTCGTACCAGATTAGACCATCACGGTCAGCCATCGACATCTTTGATTCTCCCTAGCGACCCGAGTCTGAGCCCGAGCATAAAAAAACGTAAATTGTAAACGAGACAGCCACTGCTTGAACAGGGATACTCCAATGTATTTCAAGGGCATGCATCGGATTCGATGCACAATAAATCAAGGGGGCATCGTGCTAGACTAGCGCCGTAACATCATATGAAGTCAGCCATGTACAGAATCCTTCGCAATGTTTGCATCGCCGCCCTGGCGATGTCGCTGGTGTCATGCGGTTCATCCAAGCAAGAGCCGCAGGTGTTGTACGGCACAGATATCACTGGCGCCGATTTCGCCCAGAAGCTGCAACTCACCGATCACAATGGCAAACCCCGCACCCTCGATGACTACCAAGGCAAGGTGGTGGCGCTCTTCTTCGGTTATACCCATTGTCCAGACGTTTGTCCGACCACCATGGCGGATCTTGCTGCAGCCCTGAAACTAATGGGTGACCGGGCTGCCGAAGTACAGGTGCTGTTCGTCACGGTAGACCCCGAGCGTGACACGCAGGAGATCTTGTCGCAGTTCGTGCCTTCGTTCAATCCGACCTTCGTCGGGCTCTACGGTAGCCCTGAACAGACCGCCGAGACGGCGAAGAATTTCAAGATCTTCTACGAGAAGCAGGTGGACCCCGGCAAGAGCGGTTACACCATCGATCACAGCGCTGGCGTTTATGCGTTTGATAAGCAAGGAAAAATCCGCATCTACCTCAAGTTCGGCCAAAAGCCGGAGGAGCTGGCGCATGATCTGGGGACCTTGCTCTAGGGATTTCAAAGCGTGTTTTTAGGTTGTCGTGCCGCGAATATAGAGAATATAATCACGGGCTTTTCGATTTCAGTTTTCGGCTTTTTGGATTAGGAGACGTAGTAATGGCAACATCAAGCGTCGCAGCAGCGGGTGCAGCCGAACAATATAACTACGATATTGTTCGCAAGTTCACCATCATGACCTTGGTTTGGGGTGCGATCGGTATGTTCGTCGGCGTGTATATCGCTTCCGAACTGGCCTTCCCGTGGCTCAATTTCGACAACCCGTACATTACCTTCGGTCGTTTGCGTCCTGTCCATACCGGCGCCGTGATCTTCGGTTTCGGTGGTAGCGCGTTGTTCGCCACCTCCTATTACGTCGTGCAGCGTACCTGTCAGGCCCGCCTGTTCAGCGATGGCATGGCCAATTTCACTTTCTGGGGCTGGCAGGCGGTCATCGTCTGTATGGCGCTCGGCAACATGATGGGTTATAGCCAGGGCCGTGAATACGCCGAGATGGAATGGCCGATCGACTTGCTGATCGAGATCGTCTGGGTGACCTACCTGATCGTCTTCGTTGCCACCATCATGAAGCGCAAACAGCCACATATCTATGTAGCCAACTGGTTCTACCTCGCGTTCATCCTCGCCACCGCGCTGTTGCATACCTTCAACAACCTGGCGGTGCCGATCGACATCTTCTCGATGAAGTCCTACAGCCTGTTCTCCGGTGCACAGGATGCCATGACCCAGTGGTGGTACGGCCACAACTCGGTGGGCTTCTTCCTGACCGCGGCCTTCCTCGGCATGATGTACTACTTCGTACCGAAACAAGCTGGTCGCCCTGTGTATTCCTATCGCTTGTCCGTGCTGCACTTCTGGGCGATCATCTTCCTCTATATGTGGGCTGGTTCGCACCACCTGCACTGGACCGCGATCCCTGACTGGACCTCGACCCTGGCCGCGACTTTCTCCATCATGCTGTTGCTGCCATCCTGGGGCGGCATGATCAACGGTATCCTGACCTTGTCCGGTGCCTGGGACAAGCTGCGTACCGACCCGGTCATGCGCTTCCTGATCGTGGCCCTGTCGTTCTACGGCATGTCCACCTTCGAAGGCCCGATGATGTCGCTGAAGGACGTCAACGCGCTGTCGCACTACACCGACTGGACCGTCGGCCACGTACACTCCGGTGCATTGGGCTGGGTGGCGATGATCACCTTCGGTTCGCTCTATCACCTGGTGCCACGCCTGTGGAACACGCAGATGCACAGCATGCGCCTGATCAACGTGCACTTCTGGCTTGCGACCATCGGCGTGCTGCTCTACATCACTGCGATGTGGATCTCCGGCATCATGCAGGGCCTGATGTGGCGTGCGTTCGATGACTTCGGCAACCTGCAATATTCCTTCGTGGAATCCGTCGCTGCCGCGCATCCGTTCTACATCATGCGTGCAGTGGGTGGTGCGTTCTTCCTGACCGGCATGCTCATCATGTGCTACAACATGTTCAGGACGATCCGCAAAGGTAACGCATCAGAAGCGCAAGCCAGCATCAGTCCGGCAGTGGCTTGAGATATAGGTTGAGTGGAGTAGAACATGAATTTTAATCACGACAAGATCGAACGTAATCTCGGCATCCTGCTGATCCTGACCATGCTGGCGATCAGTGCCGGCGGCTTGGTGGAAATCGTGCCGTTGTTCTTCATCAAGGAAACCGTCGAGAAAGTCGAAGGCGTGCGTCCTTACAGCGCGCTGGAACTTCGTGGTCGCGACATCTATATCCGTGAAGGCTGCTATACCTGCCATTCGCAGATGATCCGCCCGTTCCGCGATGAGGCTCTGCGTTACGGCCACTACTCGCTGGCGGCGGAGTCCAAGTACGATCACCCTTTCCAATGGGGCTCCAAGCGTACTGGTCCTGACCTGGCGCGTGTCGGCGGCAAGTATTCCAACGACTGGCACACCCAGCATCTGACCGCACCGCGTTCGCTGGTACCGCAATCGGTGATGCCGAACTATCCATGGCTCGCGACCACGGCGCTGGATTACTCCGATATCGAGAAGCGCATGATGGCCTTGCGTACCACCGGTGTGCCTTATTCCAAGACCAATGCCGAGTACGAGCGTAACGTGAAGGAATTCGGTGAGACTGTGGCCAAGTCGCTGCATATCCCCGATGCCGAGAAGAACCTGATCGCACAGGCGCAGCTCGGTAACTACGATACCAACCCCGATAACATCACCGAGATGGATGCGCTGGTCGCCTACCTGCAGATGCTGGGTACGCTGGTCGATTTCAAGAAGTACGACGACGACTACTTCGTCAAATTCCGCTAAACCGACCGGTAAAGGATGATCACCATGGAATGGCTCGTTTGGTTCACCAAGTTCGAAAATACCAAGCCTTTGTCGTTGGTCATCTT
Source organism: uncultured Methylotenera sp. (assembly GCA_902168195.1). Taxonomy (GTDB): domain Bacteria; phylum Pseudomonadota; class Gammaproteobacteria; order Burkholderiales; family Methylophilaceae; genus CABHOJ01. Next base: position 2,393 of record CABHOJ010000064.1, on the reverse strand, counting down.
CTTTACCGTCTTTTGTGGCGTACTGGTCTATCTATACGGCAGCAAGAAACGCGGCAAGAAGCTTGAGGATTACAAGAACATCCCGCTGCGTGACGACGAGATTCAAGGTAAGGAAAAGTAATCATGAGTGAAGAAAAGGTAAAAGGACCAACCACTACCGGGCACGTCTGGGATGACGACTTGCAGGAACTCACCAATCCGTTGCCGAGATGGTGGATCTGGGGTTTCTACATCACGTTCGTCTTCACGGTGGTCTACTGGTTGTTCTACCCGGCCTGGCCGATCGGTAGCGGCTTCACCAAGGGTGTACCCGGCCTGAACAGCATCACCTATACCGCGACCACGGTCGACGGCAAGGAAGTGGAAAAAACCACGCACTGGAACATGCGTTCCAAGTACATGGTCGAGATGAATGAACTGCACGCCGCCCAGAAGCAATGGTTCGACAAGGTCGCCGCGACCCCTTATGAAGATGTCGCCAAGGACGCGGACCTCATGCAGTTCGTGAATTCTGCCGGCAAGACCCTGTTCTCCGACAACTGCGCGCCATGTCACCAGGCGGGTGGCCAGGGCAAGATCGGTTTCTCGCCCAACCTGACCGATGACCATTGGCAGTATGGCGGTACTTACGAAGAGATCAGCCACACCATCGTCGCCGGTCGTCAGGGCTACATGCCGCCATTCAAGGAAGTCTTGAAGGACGAGCAGATCGGCCAGCTCGCCAACTACGTGCTGAGCATGTCCGGCGAGCCGCATGATGCTGCCGCTGCGACTGCCGGCGCTGCGCTGTTCCAGAGCGAGACGGCTGCCTGCTACTATTGCCATGGCGCCGATGCCAAGGGCCGCACGCAAATGGGTTCCGCCAACCTGACCGACAAGATCTGGTTGTGGGCCGATATCCCTGCCGAGAAGACCGCAGAGGCCAAGGTCGATGCCGTGAAGAAGATCATCTCCGGTGGTCTGGCGCGTGGTGTGATGCCGTACTGGAACGAACGTCTGAAGCCAGAACAGATCAAGCTGCTCACCGTCTATGTCCATGACGGTCTTGGCGGCGGTAAATAATACGTTCAGGGTTGCCATTATCCACGAAGGCTCACGCGATCGCGTGGGCCTTTATTCCATCGAGCAGCCGCTCCAAGCTATTGTTTTCTAGGAATATCATCCCCAAGTAGGTCATATGGAAGCTAGCAGCGCAAAGCAATCCCCGCTCTACCAGAAGCACATCCCGATCTTCACGCGCTCGGTGAAGGGCAAATTCCGTAACTTCAAGACTGCGGTGATGGTGCTGGCGTATTCGATCTACTTCCTGCTGCCGTGGATGCCATGGGAGCGGGTCAGTGCAGCTGACCAGGCGATCCTGTTCGATCTGAGCACGCGCCGCTTCTTCATCTTCAACCTCATCGTCTATCCGCAGGATATCTTCTGGCTGGCGATGTTATTGTTCATCGCCGCCGCCCTGTTGTTCTTCGCCACGGGATTGATCGGTCGCGCGTGGTGCGGGTATTTCTGCTTCCAGACCTTATGGTCGGACCTGTTCATCCTGATCGAGAAGATGATCCAGGGTGAGCGCCCGGCCCGTATGCGCCTCTATAACCAGCCCTGGAACGCTGAGAAGATCCTCAAGGTCGGCGGTTCACATGCGCTGATGATTCTGGTCTCGTTCTGGACCGCCGTCACTTTCGCCGCCTACTTCGCCTATGCCCCAGACTTCGTGCGCGACCTGTTCACCGGCCATGCCGCGGAAGCCGGCTACATCACCGTGGTCGCGCTCACCATCACCACCTATCTCGCTGCGGGGGTCATCCGTGAGCATATCTGCACGCTGGTTTGTCCGTATGCCCGCTTCCAGGGCGTGATGTACGAGGCCGACACCCTGGCCGTCAGTTACGACGCCAATCGTGGCGAAGGCACGGCGGGCCGTGCCTTGCCGGTCGCCGGCCTGAAGAAGCGGGAGGACCGTCAGGCCAAGGGCCACGGCGATTGTATCGACTGTGGTTACTGCGTGCAGGTCTGCCCGACTGGCATCGACATCCGTAACGGCCTGCAATACCAGTGCATCTCCTGCGGGCTGTGTATCGACGCTTGCAACAACATCATGGATTCCGTCGGTTATCCGCGTGGCCTGATCCGTTACGATTCCGAGAACAACCTGCATAGCGCAACACCGCATAAGCCGCGCCTGGAATGGAAGCGCTTGAAAGTGCTCGGCTATGCCGCGGCCCTGATCATCGCGTCCGGCGTACTGTTCTACAACATCGGCACGCGTGCTGACAGCGAGGCGAACGTGCAGCAGGTGCGCCAGCCGCTGTTCATCATGCTGTCGGACGGCAGTATCCGTAACCGTTACCAGATCCATATCGTCAACAAGTCGGAGCAGGATGAGACCTATACCA
>CABHOJ010000063.1 GCA_902168195.1 uncultured Methylotenera sp. | reverse complement strand
CCCTTTTAGCTTATAGAGCGCTTCCAGCGCCTGTTTAGGCGTCAGGTCGTCTGGATCCATCGTTTCCAGCGTGTCCAAGACTGGATGCTCGACTGGTGGCGGCTCGACGGCAGGTTGCGCGAACATGTCGGTTTGCGGTCCGGCAGTGAGGTTCTGCTGCTCCAGCTGGGCAAGCTTGCGTTTGGCCGAGGCCACCACAGACTTGGGTATGCCGGCAAGCTGGGCCACCTGCAAGCCATAACTCTGGCTGGCTGGGCCTTCCTCGACACGATGCAGGAAGACGATGCCTTGCCCATGCTCGACCGCATCGAGATGCACGTTGGCCGCCTGCTTGAAATCGTCGACCAGGCGCGTCAGCTCGAAATAATGCGTGGCGAACAAGGTATAGCTGCGGTTCTTTTCCAGCAGTTGCTTGGCGACCGCCCATGCCAGGGAAAGTCCATCGAACGTCGAAGTCCCGCGGCCGATCTCGTCCAGCAAGACCAGACTCTTCGGGGTCGCGTTGTGCAGGATATTGGCCGTTTCAGTCATCTCCACCATGAAGGTGGAACGTCCGCCGGCCAGATCATCGGAGGCGCCGATGCGGGTGAAGATACGATCGACAGGGCCGAAACGCGCACTGTCCGCAGGCACGAAACTGCCGCAGTGGGCGAGCAATCCGAGCAATGCGGTCTGTCGCATATAGGTGGATTTACCGCCCATGTTGGGGCCGGTGATCAGGAGCAACTGGCGGTAGGGGGATAGCGCCACATCGTTGGCGATGAAGGGTTGCGCGATCTGCTCCACCACCGGATGTCTGCCGCCCGTGATGTGGATGCAAGGTTCCTGCGTGAACTGGGGCATGACGTAGTTCAGCGCCTCAGCCCGCTCGGCGAAAGTCGCCAGCACGTCCAGCTGCGCCACGGCCCGTGCGTTCTGTTGGAGGGCGGTGATATGGGGCGCCAGGGCATCGAGCACCGCTTCATACAGCATCTTTTCCCTCGCCAGTGCCCGTTCGTTGGCGGACAGCACCTTGTCTTCGAAGGACTTGAGTTCAGGCGTGATGAAGCGCTCCACGTTCTTCAAGGTCTGACGCCGCCGGTATTCGGCCGGGGCGTTCTCCGCCTGCGCACGGCTGATCTCGATGTAGAAGCCATGGACGCTGTTGTATTCGACCTTGAGGTTAGTCAAGCCCGTACGCGCTTTCTCCTGGGCCTCGAACTGCAGGAGGAAATCCCCATGATTGGTCTGGATAGCCCGCAGCTCATCCAGTTCGGCATCATAGCCGTCAGCGATCACGCCGCCTTCCCTCAGTACCACCGAAGGCTCAGGCTGGATAGCAGATCGCAACACATCGACCACCGGTGTCGGGATGCACAACTGTGCCGCCAGGCTTTGGAGTAACGGTGCCTCCACTTGAAGCAATGTTCCCTGCAACACAGGCAATTGCAGCAGGCTCTCGCGCAAACCGCTCAAGTCGCGCGGACGCGCTGTCTTGAGGGCCACCCGCGTCGTCATGCGCTCGATATCGCCAACGCCGCGCAGCACCGCTCTCAAGGGCGCGTAGGCATTGCAGCGAATCAGCGTCGCGACGGCCTCGTGCCGCGCGCCGATCTCGGCATGGTCGCGCAACGGATGATGCAACCAGTGACGCAGTAGGCGCGCGCCCATCGCGGTCTCGCTGGCATCGAGCAAGGAATAGAGCGTGGGGGATGCCTCTCCCCGCATGGTCTGGTCGATCTCGAGATTGCGACGCGTGGCGGCATCCATCTGGATGTAATCATGCGTCTGCTCGACCGAGAGCCCGGCGAGGTGCGGTAAGGTCGTGCGCTGGGTGTGCTTGACGTAATCGAGCAAGGCGCCACCGGCGGCAATAGCCGCATGCATCTCGGCACAACCGAAGCCGGCCAGGTCGTAGGTACCGAATTGCTTGGTCAGCGATTGCAAGGCCGAATCCTGATCGAATTGCCAGGAGGCGAGCCGCTTCTTGGCACACCGGCTCATCTCGAGGGCTGCATGCGAGAAATCGTCCGGCAACAGCAATTCTGCGGGGGCGATGCGCTCGAGCTCCTGGGCAAGCGCCCCTGGGGCGACCTCGCTCAGGACGAACTGGCCGGAGGCAAGATTGATCCGGGCGAGACCAAGCAGGCCTTCCCCAGGATAGATGGCCAGCAGCAGGTTGTCGCGGGTGTCGTCGAGCAAGGCGCTGTCGGTGAGCGTGCCCGGCGTCAGGATACGGCTGACCTGGCGCTCGACGGGACCTTTACTCGTTTTCGGATCGCCTACCTGCTCGCAGATGGCGACGGCTTCGCCAAGTTTTGCCAGTTTTGCCAGGTACTGTTCCGCCGCATGATAAGGCACGCCGGCCATGCGGATAGGGTCGCCGTTGGAGGCGCCGCGCTTGGTCAGAGTGATGCCTAACAGACGGGCTGCCTTTTCGGCATCGTCGTGGAACAACTCGTAGAAATCGCCCATGCGGTAGAACAACAGCATGTCCGGATATTGGGCCTTGATGCTGAGGTATTGCCGCATCATGGGCGTGTGCTGGCTTAAACCGTCTTTGGAAGACATCGGTACCGTTGCCGCCAAGTCATGCTCCGGCCCCTCTGACATCGCGGCCTCGTTCGCCACACCCTCCGCACCTTGCATCCGGCTCTCCCGCTCAGGTTTCCGTCAGCCGCTGCAGCACGGCGACATGATAGGTGTTGTCCGGTTGCAGGCGCTGAGCGCGGACCTCTCCGAGTTGCATGCTGAGCAAGCGCAACTTGCGCAGGGCTAGGTCACGTTGCTCGCCATCCTCCAGCGACTGCACCAGGCGCTCCAGCGCCCCGATCTCGTTCAGGGTATGTACTTCCGGCGGCACGTAGCCCGCGTTCTTGAGGATGCGATAGGCCATCCGCAGGTCTTCGGGCACAAGCAGATCGGTATCGAGATCGAGGGGTTGCCCGCTGCCCGGCAGGCGGTCGAATTCGCCGCGCGCCAACGCTTCACTGATCCGTTGTTCGGCGATGGCTTCGAACGCGAGCATGGTGAACCTAGGCCGGCGTCTTGAGGCTTGGCGTCAGGTGGGGGTCGAGCACTTGCAACATCTGGGCAAAGACCTTGGGATTGGCGGCCACGATATTGCCGGTCTCGAACCAGGATTCATTGCCTTCGAAATCGGCGACGATGCCGCCGGCCTCCTGCACCAGCAGCGCGCCTGCGGCGATGTCCCACTTCGAGAGACCGATCTCCCAGAACCCGTCAAGATAGCCGGCAGCGACATACGCCAGATCCAGCGCGGCTGAACCGGGGCGACGGATGGCGGAGGCTTTCTTGATCATGTCCTTGAGCATCGGCATGTAGGTGTCGAGATGACTGAAGTCACGGAACGGGAAACCCGTGCCGATCAGTGAGTCCTGCAGCTTGATGCGGTTGGTGACGCGGATGCGCTTGTCGTTGAGGAAGGCGCCACGGCCCTTGGTCGCGGTGAAAAGGTCGTTGCGATTGGGGTCGTAGACGACAGCCTGGGTCAGCTGGCCGCGCTGCATCAGCGCGATGGAGACGCAGTATTGCGGGAAATTGTGCAGAAAGTTGGTGGTCCCATCCAGCGGATCGATGATCCAGATGTTCTCGGCATCCGGGTTGGTATCGCCACTCTCCTCGCCCAGGAACCCATGATCAGGATAAGCGTCCTGCAGGGTCTCGATGATGGCGCGTTCAGCGGCGTGATCGACTTCGCTGACGAAATCGTTATAGGTCTTGCTGCGGATCTTCAGTGCGCCGACGTCCTGCGAAGCACGGGTGATGATCGAACCGGCACGGCGTGCCGCTTTCACCGCATTGGTCAAAATGGGATGCATAAGGTACTTTCTGCGAATGCCTCGCCGATCGGAGTCGAGGCGAAGCGGTATTAAAGAGCTGTTAAAATAGCATTTTAATGTGTATTGCCATGACTTCCAAACACGACTCACTTTCCAACCTGCGCATCGTCCTCTGCCAGACCAGTCATCCAGGTAATATCGGCGCGGCTGCACGGGCCATGAAGACCATGGGTTTGCATCAGTTATATCTGGTTTCGCCCGAATCCTTTCCCGATGCGCACGCCACTGCCATGGCCACCGGTGCGGCCGACCTGCTCGAGACCGCGCATGTATGCAGCACCCTGGAAGAAGCCTTGACCGGATGCGCCCTGGTCATCGGGCTCAGCGCGCGCAAGCGCCAGCTCTCCCATGAACTGCTCGCCGTCCGGCCTGCGGCGGAACGCGCGCTGGGCATCGCAAAGTCACAACAGGTCGCGCTGGTGTTCGGCACGGAGATGAGCGGGCTATCCAATGCCGAACTGGATCTTTGCCAGTTGCTGGCGATGATCCCGACCAATCCCGATTTTTCTTCGTTGAACCTGGCGGCCGCGGTACAAGTGGTGTGTTACGAGTTACGCATGGCGGCGCTGGCCGGTGACACTTCCGACATCGCCAAACCACCGATGCCGCTCGCGACCAGCGACGAGATCGAAGGGTTTTACAAGCACCTTGAGGAGACCCTGGTGCAGATCGGCTTCCTGAATCCGGATGAGCCTAAGAAGCTCATGCAACGCGTGCGTCGCATCTATGCGCGGGCCAACCTGGAGAAGGAAGAGGTCAACATCCTGCGCGGCATCCTCAAGTTGACCAGGGCACCACGACCGCCAGCGAAATAACCCTACATAAAATGTCGTTGCATATACCCCATAATCATCGAGTAAAATAGTCAACTATTCACTTAAGGCAGAGGATGAGACGCCGTAGCAGGCAGTCTCACAACAACTCCCGACTATGTTCAATCATTTGAAAGAGGATATATCGGTCGTTTTCGACCGTGACCCCGCCGCCCGCACGCGCTGGGAGATCCTCACGACCTATCCCGGCGTCCATGCCCTGATCATGCACCGCTTCTCGCATTGGCTGTGGGCGCATCGCTGGTACTGGATCGCCCGTTTCAGCTCGCATGTCGCGCGCTGGCTGACCGGTATCGAGATCCATCCTGGCGCGACCATCGGTCGCCGCGTCTTCATCGATCACGGCATGGGCGTGGTCATCGGCGAGACGGCGGTCATCGGTGACGATTGCACGCTCTATCATGGCGTCACCTTGGGTGGCACTTCCTGGAACAAGGGCAAGCGTCACCCGACGCTGGAGCGTGGCGTAGTCATCGGCGCTGGCGCGAAGGTGCTGGGGCCGATCACCATCGGTGCCGACGCCAAGATCGGCTCCAATGCCGTGGTGGTCAAGGACGTCCCGCAAGGCGCTACTGCCGTCGGCATCCCGGCGCGCCTGCTTGATCAGGAGAAGACCCAGCAGCGCGATCAGATGGCTGAGAAGATCGGCTTCTCAGCCTATGCCGTCGGCCAAGATAACCAGGATCCGATGACACAGGCCATCCATGCCCTGCTTGACCATGCCGCCAAGCAAGACCAGCGCCTGCAGGAAGTCATGGAACAGCTTGCCAAGCTGGGTGCCGATGTTGAAACCGATGCCGAGGTCGGCAAGGCATTCGATGTGAACTATCTCAACAAAATAGTTGACTAAACTGTTAGGGTATTATAGAATTCCGCTTTGGTTTTAGAGTGGAATCCCGCGCCGATACTGAGTCTTCCGGTACGGACCCCACCCGGACATTTTAGGAAACTACCGCAATGCGATTAACCACCAAAGGCCGTTTTGCCGTCACCGCGATGCTTGACCTCGCCATGCACGAGACCGACAAGCCGGTCACGCTGGCGGGTATCAGCGAGCGTCAGGGCATCTCGCTCTCGTACCTGGAACAACTGTTCAGCCGCCTACGCCGCAATGGGCTGGTCAAGAGCGTCCGCGGCCCCGGCGGCGGTTACAAATTGGCCAAGCAGAAGGATGAGATCTCGGTTTCCCACATCATCTCCGCCGTGGATGAATTGATCGATGCCACCCAATGTGGCGGCCAGGAGAATTGCCGTGGCGAAAGTCGCTGCATGACCCATGACCTTTGGGCGAGCCTGAATAGCAAAATCCTGGAGTACTTGTCGGGCGTGTCCCTGTCGGATCTGGTGGCCTCGCAACAGCAAGGTAAGAAGCTGGTGATGGAAAGCCATCCTTGCACCTTGCAACCGAAGATCGCCTCGATAGCGGCTTAAGCGTCTCAGCGTCATGACGAGCAGCGCTACCTATTTCGATCATAACGGCACGACGGTACTGGACAGCCGCGTATTGCAAGCGATGTTGCCTTACCTCTCGGAGCAGCATGGCAACGCCACCAGCCGTCACAGTTTCGGCCGCGCTTCGCGCCAGGCGATCGATCATGCGCGCGAACAGGTGGCCGATGCCGTCGGCGCGCATCCCTCGCAGGTGGCGTTCACCTCGGGTGGCACGGAATCCAACAACCTGGCGATCACAGGGATCGCCGGACGCTATGGGCAGAGCCAGATTGTCATCAGTGGCATCGAGCACCCATGCGTGACCCGGCCTGCGTTGGCCATGCAACAGCGCGGCTGGCAACTGCAGACCTTGCCGACCGATAGCCACGGCAAGGCCGATCCAGTTGTCCTGCAGGATGTATTGAAAGCGGATACGAGTGTGGTATCCGTGATGCTGGTCAACAACGAGACCGGCGTGATCCAGGATTTGCCTGCCATCGCAGAACAGGCCCGCCAAGGCGGAGCTTATGTGCATACCGATGCAGTGCAGGCACTAGGCAAGATCAAATTGGACTTTGCCGACCTCAATGTCCATGCCATGACGCTGTCATCGCACAAGATCAACGGTCCGCAAGGTGCCGGTGCGCTGATACTGGACAAGCGCGTGGATATCCAGCCGGTGCTTTACGGCGGCGGTCAGGAAAAGGGCATGCGTAGCGGCACGGAGAACGTCGCCGCGATCGTCGGTTTCGGCGCCGCTTGCGAATTGATCAAACAGGAACTGGTCCAACGGACCGGCCTGGTGCGGCAGTTAAGGGATCGGCTGGAAAGCGGTTTGCGCGCCATGGGCGCACAGATCTTTGGCGCGGAGGCGGAGCGGATCCCGAACACCAGTTTCTTCGCTTTCCCTGAGATCGAGGGCGAGACGCTGGTGATGGCGCTGGACAGGAAAGGCTACGCTGTCGCCAGCGGGTCGGCATGTTCAAGCGATAGCACCGAACCCAGTCATGTGCTGCTCGCCATGGGCATCCAGCCTGATCTGGCGCGCGGCGCGGTTCGCGTCAGCTTCGGCGCCGGTAACGAGATGCCGCAGGTAGAAGCTTTCCTGCAGGTACTGGAAAACGAATTACAACGATTGAAAAGATTAACCGCGATTGCGGTATGAGGAAACAAAGATGACTGTACATACACCGATCTATCTGGACTACTCCGCGACGACGCCGGTCGACCCACGCGTCGCCGAGGCGATGATCCCCTTTATCACCGAGCATTTCGGTAACCCCGCTTCGCGCAGCCATTCCTTCGGCTGGACCGCGGAGAAGGCAGTCGAGAATGCCCGTGAAGAAGTGGCTCGTTTGGTCAATGCCGATCCGCGCGAGATCGTCTGGACCTCCGGCGCTACCGAATCCAACAACCTGGCGATCAAGGGTGCGGCCCATTTCTACAGCGGCAAGGGCAAGCACATCATCACCGTGCAGACCGAACACAAAGCGGTCATCGATGCCGTGCGCGAGCTCGAGCGTGTCGGTTTCGAGGCGACCTATCTACAACCGGAGCCGGACGGCCTGATCGACATCGAGAAGTTCAAGGCGGCGATCCGCCCGGATACCGTGCTGGCTTCCGTGATGATGGTCAACAATGAGATCGGCGTCATCCAGGACATCGAGGCGATCGGCAACCTGTGCCGCGCCAATAATGTGATCTTCCACGTTGACGCCGCGCAAGCCACGGGCAAGGTCACGATCGACCTGGAGAAACTGCCAGTCGACCTGATGAGCTTCTCCGCGCACAAGACCTACGGCCCGAAAGGCATCGGTGCACTCTACGTTCGCCGCAAACCGCGTATCCGCCTCGAAGCGCAGATCCACGGCGGTGGCCAGGAACGCGGTTTCCGTTCCGGTACGCTGGCCACCCACCAGATCGTCGGCATGGGCGAGGCCTTCCGTATCGCCCGTGAGGAAATGGAACTGGAGAACGCCCGCATCCGCCGCCTGCGTGATCGCCTGTTGACCGGCCTGCAGGATATCGAGGAAGTCTATGTCAACGGTGACCTCAAGCAACGCGTGCCGCACAACCTCAACATCAGCTTCAATTATGTCGAAGGTGAATCGTTGATCATGGCGGTCAAGGATATCGCGGTGTCTTCCGGCTCGGCATGTACCTCCGCCAGCCTGGAGCCATCCTATGTGCTACGCGCGCTGGGCCGTTCCGACGAGCTGGCACATAGTTCGATCCGCTTCTCCATCGGCCGTTTCACCACCGAGGAAGAGGTCGATTACACCATCGAACTGATGAAGAGCAAGATCGACAAGCTGCGCGAACTGTCGCCGCTTTGGGAAATGTATCAAGATGGGATTGACTTGAATTCTGTCCAATGGGCAGCACATTAACAGTGAGGCAAGCAGTTCGGAGACGAGACAAAATCTAGGCGGCAAGAAAGAGACGGCGCAGACAGTACATCTAGTACGGCAAGCCGTCGATGACGAAGCCAACAACGATTTTGTGAAGTATCAGAAGTGCGTTTAGGAGAAACAACATGGCATATTCAGACAAAGTATTAGACCACTACGAAAACCCGCGTAACGTCGGTTCCCTCGACAAGAACGACCCGCAAGTCGGCACCGGCATGGTCGGCGCGCCTGCCTGCGGCGACGTGATGAAGCTGCAGATCAAGGTCAATGAGCAAGGCATCATCGAAGACGCCAAGTTCAAGACCTACGGTTGCGGTTCCGCGATCGCCTCGAGCTCGCTCGTGACCGAATGGCTGAAGGGCAAATCGTTGGATCAGGCTGCAGAGATCAAGAACTCCGCGATCGCTGAAGAACTCGCCCTGCCCCCAGTGAAGATCCACTGCTCGGTGCTGGCGGAAGATGCCATCAAGGCAGCGGTCGCCGACCTGCAGTCCAAGCAAACCGGCAAAAAGGAAGCGGCGTAGATCATGGCGATCACCCTGACCGAGACCGCGGCCAGCCGTGTCCATAAATTCCTGGCCAATCGCGGCAAGGGCGTAGGCCTCCGCCTGGGCGTCAAGACTACCGGTTGTTCCGGCATGGCTTACACGCTGGAATTCGTCGATGAGGCGAACCCGGAAGATGTGGCATTCGAGAGTCATGGCGTGAAGGTACTGGTCGATCCGAAGAGCCTGGTCTATATCGACGGCACGGAACTCGATTTCACCAAGGAAGGGTTGAACGAGGGGTTCAAGTTCATCAATCCGAATGTGAAGGATGAGTGCGGGTGTGGCGAAAGCTTCACCGTCTAATCCTCGCTAGAGCCAAGCCGCTTGCGTTGTTGGTTGCGTCATCATCAGCTTGCCGTACTCGACGTACTGTCTGCGCTGATTCTTCCTTACCGCCTATCAATCGCACTTGGCTCTAACGCGGCTTGATTGCTGGAATCCCGATGTTGAAAAATCATTTTGAATTGTTCGGTCTGCCTGTCCGGTTTGCCATCGATCTCGACATGCTGGACCAGCATTTCCGCAAGATCCAGAGTGAGGTCCACCCTGACCGCTTCGTCACCAGCACGCCCGCCGAGCGTTTGCGTTCGATGCAACTAGCCACGCAGGCCAATGAGGCTTACCAGACCCTGAAACACGCCACCTCACGCGCACGTTACCTGTTGAAGATCCGGGGCATCGACACGCAGGAAGAGAGCAACACTGCCATGCCGCCCGATTTCCTCATGCTGCAGATGGAATGGCGCGAAGCGATCGAAGAAGCGGAAGATGCCGGCGATGTCGATGCCCTCGACCATTTGCTGCACCAGATGCGCCAGCAAGCCAAAGCCTTACATGAGGCTTTGCACGTCGCACTGGATGAGCAGCAGGACGACAGTGCAGCCGCCGAGATCGTCCGCAAGCTGAGTTTCATCGACAAGATGCGCAGCGACATCGAACAGACGATCGCCAAGCTGGAAGACTGAACGTACCAACAAGCCGAAAAAGAACACGCAAAGCCATGGCCCTACTACAGATCGCAGAACCCGGCATGAGTGCCGCACCGCACCAGCACAAGCTGGCTGTCGGCATCGACCTCGGCACGACCAATTCACTGGTCGCCACCGTGCGTAGCGGGATGAGCACCGTGCTGCACGACGAACAAGGCCATGCGCTGCTGCCTTCCGTCGTCCATTACTTGACAGACGAGCAAGTGGAAGTCGGCTACAAGGCACAAGCTCAGCAAAGCATCGATCCACAGAACACTATCGTCTCAGTGAAGCGCTTCATGGGGCGTGGCCTCAAGGACATCGCCGATGTCGGTCACCTGCCCTATCACTTCGTCGATACGCCGGGCATGGTGCAGCTGCAGACCCGTGCTGGCATCAAGAGCCCGGTCGAGGTTTCGGCCGAGATCCTGAAAGTACTGAAAGCCCGCGCTGAAAAGTCCCTGGGCGGCGAACTCGCAGGCGCCGTCATCACGGTACCGGCCTACTTCGACGACGCGCAGCGCCAGGCGACCAAGGATGCCGCCAGGCTGGCCGGGCTGACCGTATTGCGCCTGCTCAACGAACCGACCGCTGCTGCCGTGGCCTATGGGCTCGATAACGCGTCCGAAGGTGTCTACGTCATCTACGACCTCGGTGGCGGCACCTTCGATATCTCCATCCTGCGACTTTCCAAAGGCGTGTTCGAAGTGCTCGCGACCAATGGTGATTCGGCCCTCGGTGGTGACGACTTCGACCGGCGCATCTTCTGCTGGGTATTGGAGCAGACCAAGCTCCCGCCCATTAATGATAAAGACACGCGCATGCTGCTGACCAAGGCGCGCGAGGCCAAGGAATGGCTGACGGACCACGCGGAAGCGCGCATCACCAGCGTACTCAGCACCGGCGACGTCATCGATATCACGCTCGACAGCGATACGCTCACTGGACTCACGCAGCACCTGGTGTCCAAGACCCTGAGCCCGACGCGCAAGGCACTACGCGACGCCGGGCTGGGTATCGAGGACATCAAGGGCGTCGTCATGGTGGGCGGGGCGACGCGTATGCCGCAGATCCGCCAGGCCGTCGCTGAGTTCTTCGGCCAGGCCCCCTTGACCAATCTGGATCCCGACAAGGTGGTGGCGCTGGGTGCCGCCATCCAGGCCAATGTCCTCGCCGGCAACCGTAGCGAAGAAGACCTCCTGCTGCTCGATGTGATACCGCTGTCCCTGGGGCTGGAAACCATGGGCGGTTTGGTGGAAAAAGTCATCCCGCGTAATTCCACCCTGCCGGTGGCACGCGCGCAGGATTTCACCACGTTCAAGGACGGCCAGACCGCGATGAGTATCCATGTCGTGCAGGGTGAACGCGAACTCGTGTCCGACTGCCGCTCGCTGGCGCGTTTCGAATTACGCGGTATTCCACCGATGGCAGCAGGTGCGGCCCGTATCCGGGTGACCTTCCAGGTCGATGCGGACGGCCTGCTCTCCGTCACCGCACGCGAACAGACGAGTGGCGTAGAGGCCAACATCGTGGTGAAGCCATCCTACGGTCTCAGTGAAGACGAGATCACCAGCATGCTGCAGGCCTCGTTCAATAGCGCGGAGATCGACAAGCAGGCACGCGCGTTGCGCGAAGCTCAGGTCGACGCGCAACGCCTGCTGGAAGCCATCGTCGCCGCACTGCAAAAGGACAGCGCGCTGCTCGACGCCGATGAACTCAAAGCCATCGAATCGCAGATGCTCGCCCTGGCTGAACTCGCCCAAGGTACCGATAGCCAGGCCATCCTCAAGGCCATCGATACCCTCAATCACGCGACCGAGACGTTCGCCGCACGGCGGATGGACGCCTCAGTCAAACAGGCCCTCGCGGGCCAGAACCTCAACACGCTGGAATTCTAGACATGCCTCAAATCATCGTATTGCCCCATCAGGAACTCTGTCCCGAAGGCGCCGCGATCGACGCCAAACCCGGCGTGTCGATCTGCGAGACCCTGCTGCAGAACGATATCGACATCGAACATGCCTGTGACCAGGCCTGCGCCTGCACCACTTGCCACGTCATCGTGCGCGAAGGGTTCAATTCGCTCAATACCGCCGAAGACAAGGAAGAAGACCTGCTGGACAAGGCATGGGGGTTGGAGCCCAAATCCCGCCTCTCCTGCCAGGCCATCGTCGCCGACCAGGATCTGGTGGTGGAGATCCCCAAGTACTCGATCAACATGGCCAAGGAAGGCATGCCCAAGCCCAAGCCTTGATTGCTAGACAAGCCTTCATTGCTAGACTGGAATAAAAAAAGCCCGCTTGCGCGGGCTTTTTTTATGACACTACCTGGTGCTTGCGAATTAGAACGCGAGCTGGGTACGGAACAGCAGAGCGCGTTCCTTGGATTCACGTTCGCCGTTGATGTTCAACGCCGTCGTGCCGCCGATACCGTCATTGAAGTCGGTAGTCAGGTAATCCAGCATGAAACGCACATGGTTGTTCGGTACGAACTTCACACCCACGGTCAGGGTATCTGCCTTGGCAAAGTTGCCGATGTTGGTCAGCGCGTTAGCAGGCTTGTTGAAATCGCTGGCGTCGAACTTGCTGTAACGAGCGCCCACTTCCCATGCGCCACCCTTGAAGGAGACAGGGTCGAACTCGTTCTTAGGCTTGAGCGCGCCGAAGGCACCTTCCTTGTAACGATCGGCCCAGGATTCGCCAGTGATGGTCCACAAGGCTTGTGCGTACCAGACGTTGATGTCTTCATCCACGCTCTGTGCGGCATTGGCCTTGTAATCGAAGCTGGACTTCAGCCACTGGGTCTGGAACTTGACTGGACCGTAAGCGGCAGCTGCTTCCAGGCCAAGACGGCTACGATCGATCGCGTTGCTGACACCAGCCACAGGGGCGATGTTAGGTGCATCGAAGAAAGCTGCGCCACGGGCTTCGGTACGACGGTCGCCACCGAACGCGGCTTCGCCGTCGCTCTTGGAAACGTCACCCTTGGCATAGGCGAGACCGCCATGCAGCACCATGTTCTTGTTGTCCATGATTTCGGCCAAGTTGGCCGTTACGCGACCGATGATGTCCTTGCTGTCGACGCTGACGTCGGTCTCGGTACCGTTCTGACCGTTACCGTTGGACAGAGCCAGACCGTAGGTCACGCCTTTGGTCGGGCTACCGTGAACCATGGCACCGATCTCTTTCGCTGGGATGTAAGCGTCAACATAGCTACGCTCGACGAAATCGATGTTGTTGGAGCTGGTCAGCTGTTCCAAACTGAAAGGCATCTTGAACTGACCGACACGGAACTGCACCGGCTTCCACCAGGCGATGTTCAAGAAGGCCGTATCGAGTACTGGAGCACCGCCCACGCCGTTGAATACGATCTCGCCGGAATAGAAATCACCGAATTTGTACTTGGCACCGATACGTGCGCGGCGGATATCGAAGGTGTCTGCGCCGGTTGCGCCCGGAGCGACGGCACCCTTGTCGCTGCTATCGTAATCGTAACCGCGGGAGTCGAAGTGTACGCGACCGTTCACAGCCAGGCTGTTCTTGCCGTCGCCACTTTCAAGCACGATACCGTCCTTGTACTTGGCGCTCACAGCGGTCTTTTTCTTGGCCTCGGCGGCTTCCTTCTCGCCGGTGCGGCCCTTCATCAGCAGCGCGCCTTCTTCTTCGGTCAGCACGCCCTTTGCGATCAAAGCATTGATGATGTCATCAGTGGAATCCGCCATGGCATTGGCGCCCATACTCATCAGCAAAGCCCCCGATACTGCTACGCACAGTTGGCGCAAGTTATTACGTTTCATTCGTTGTACTCCCGGTTAAAAAATCAATGAAATCGGTTTGGTTTGTTTCAACACGGGAGCGATTTTGCGTAGGCAATGTTACAGATTGATGACGTAAATCTAATCTGCATATTCCCTGTTGCATAAAAACAACAGTTGCAAACTGGACGGGCATCTTCGCCAGGACGCAAAGACCGGGCGCAAAAAAACCCCTGCGTCTCGGGGAGATGACGCAGGGGTAGAAAGGGTGATCTAGTCTGGGGTGTTGCTTACATCAATCCTTCTTGGCGTGACTCAGCTGACTGTTATTCCGGTCGCTGTCGGTGATCGCCGCGATATCGCCGGAGAGCTCGCCGCCCTCCTCGATATAGATCTTGCCATAACGGATCTTACCGCTGACACGGCCACTGGAGTGGATGATCAGCTGGCTGCGTGCAGTGAGCTCGCCATCGAAATTCCCATGCACTTCGGCAACGTCGATACCGACCTTGCCGGAGAATGCACCATGTTCCGCGATCTGGATCACACGGCTATCCATGGTCGCTTCGACACGGCCCTCGACCACTAGCGTGTCGCAATCCTGGATCTCGGCGCCCTTGAGCTTGACGTCGGGACCGACGATCAGTCGGCTGCCGCCCGTCTCCTTGGCGGCTGACACGGATTTACCGTCGCCCACGCTGGACGCAGGTTTAGTGGCGGATTCCATGGCGGCCATGTGGCCTGGGGAAGAGGTTGCTGGATTCGTCTTATTAATGGCGTTGAGTGCGTTGATCGGGGTATTGACTGGAGGGCGACTGGGACTGGCTTGATTGCCGCGATTAAAAAGACCTTGTTTATTCAGCATGTAAAACCTCTCTAGGATGACTATTCAAAGGCATACCTGCGGTACACCTATAGTCGACTAGAGTAGCAAGCCCCGTGCCGTTCTCTCTTATCTGATAATAATCATATGTTTACTGAACTTACCTCATCATTCACGAGCAAGATTCGCCAAAAATTGTCACCCAAGGGCGACGCTTTTTTCCTTGGATTCAGTAGCTTATTGATTATTAGGCAAAAGCCTTGTCGCCATAACCCAACGATTGCATTCTTGTCGCGGTATTTGGATTTATCGAAAGGCGATGGTGAGACGCGGCGACAACGAGCAGGCGACGCAGACAGTACATATAGTACGGCTAGACGCCTGCAAGGCAGTCAACAAGGTATCTCCGATGCCTTTTGTTAAATCAGGCTTCGGGGCGCATATGCGGGAACAAAATGACATCCCGAATGCTAGGCGAATCCGTCAACAACATGACCAGGCGATCGATCCCGATGCCGCAACCGCCTGTCGGCGGCATGCCGTACTCGAGCGCGCGGATGAAATCGGCGTCGTAGTACATAGCTTCGTCATCGCCTGCCTCTTTCGCCGCGACTTGTGCATGGAAGCGCGCCGCCTGATCCTCGGCGTCGTTCAATTCCGAGAAGCCGTTGGCGATCTCGCGGCCGGTGATGAACAGCTCGAAACGCTCGGTGATCTCGGGATTGCTGTCCGAGGCACGTGCCAGTGGCGACACTTCGACCGGATAGTCGATGATGTAGGTCGGATCCCAGAGCTGGGATTCCGCGGTCTCTTCAAACAGGGCTAGTTGCAAAGCCCCCAGGCCGGCATGCGCGAACGCCTCGACGCCGAACTTCTTCAGCTCGGCACGCAGGAAAGCGGCATCCTTGAGTTGTTCCAGCGTGTACTTGGGTGCGTATTTCTGGATGGCACCGACGATGGTCAGGCGCTCGAAGGGCTTGCTGAAATCGATCGCCCTGCCCTGGTACTCGACCACCGCCTTGCCGCAAGCCGCCAGGGCCGCCGCACGGATGCATTGCTCGGTGTAATCCATGAGCCAGGTGTAATCGGTGTACGCCGCATAGAATTCCATCATGGTGAATTCCGGGTTGTGGCGAACCGACAAGCCTTCGTTACGGAAATTGCGGTTGATCTCGAACACGCGCTCGAAACCGCCGACCACCAGGCGCTTGAGGTAGAGCTCGGGCGCGATACGCATATACATCTGCATATCCAGCGCATTGTGGTGTGTGATGAACGGTTTGGCCGATGCGCCGCCAGGGATCGGATGGAGCATCGGCGTCTCGACCTCAAGGAACTCGTTATCGAGCATGAAACCGCGGATCGCCGCGACGATCTTGCTGCGGGCGATGAAGGTCTGACGCGTCTCATCCGAGACGATCAGGTCGACATAACGTTGGCGGTACTTGGTCTCCTGGTCGGCGAGACCGTGGAACTTCTCCGGCAACGGACGCAACGATTTCGTCAAGAGGCGTAGTTCAGCGACTTTGACCGACAGCTCGCCAGTCTTGGTGCGGAACAAGGTGCCCTGAGCCGCAACGATATCACCCAGATCCCACTTCTTGAAGGCGTCGTAGAGTTCTTCGCCGATATTGTCCCTGGCGATGAACAATTGGATACGGCCGCTCATGTCCTGGATGGTGGCGAAACTCGCCTTGCCCATGACGCGTTTCAGCATCATGCGGCCTGCGATCTTGACCTGTACGTCTTTGGCTTCGAGCGCTTCGTTATCCAGCTCACCGTAGCCGGCATGCAGGGCGCTGGCGACATCGGCCGGTTTGAAATCGTTGGGGAATGCGACACCTTTTTCACGGATCGCTTTCAGTTTCTCGCGACGCTCGGCGATGACGTGGTTCTCGTCTACTGCTGGTAGATGTTCTTGTTCGCTCACGCTCAAACTCCCTGCTTCAAACTTTCAGTGATAAATGGGTCCAGGTCGCCGTCGAGTACGCCCTGGGTATTGCCGACCTCGACATTGGTGCGCAAATCCTTGATACGCGACTGATCCAGCACGTAGCTGCGAATCTGGTGCCCCCAGCCGATATCGGTCTTGGCGTCTTCCATCGCCTGCTTCTCTTCGTTGCGCTTGCGCAGCTCCAGCGCGTACAGCTGCGCCTTCAGCATGTTCATGGCTTCGTCTTTATTTCGGTGCTGCGAGCGGTCGTTCTGGCACTGCACGACGGTATTGGTCGGCAAGTGGGTGATGCGCACCGCGGAATCGGTCTTGTTGATGTGCTGGCCACCGGCGCCCGAAGCGCGGTAGGTATCGATGCGCAGGTCCGCCGGGTTGATCTCGACGACGATGGAGTCGTCGACTTCCGGGTAGACGAACACGCTGGCGAAGGAGGTATGACGGCGGTTGCCGGAATCGAACGGCGATTTCCGCACCAGGCGATGCACACCGCTCTCGGTGCGCAGGAAGCCGTAGGCGTAGTCGCCCGAGATCTTCAGTGAAGCGCTCTTGATGCCGGCGATGTCGCCTTCGGACTCTTCCAGCACTTCGACCTTGAAGCCCTTGTTCTCGCAATAGCGCAGGTACATGCGCAGCAGCATCGATGCCCAGTCTTGTGCCTCGGTCCCGCCGGAACCCGACTGGATGTCGATGAAGCAGTTGTTGGGGTCCATCGGATGGGCGAACATGCGGCGGAATTCCATCTCGGCGACGCGCGTCTCGAGCGCCTTGCTGTCTGCGTCGATGCCGAGCAGGGTCGCGTCGTCGTTCTCCTCGCGCGCCATCTCGAACAACTCGCGGCTATCACGCAGGCCACTGCCGACCTCGGTCAGCGTGCCGACGATGAACTCCAGCTCGCGTTTTTCCTTGCCTAGTTTTTGCGAACGCTCGTTATCGTTCCAGATGTTGGGGTCTTCCAGGAGCTGGCTGACTTCTTCCAGGCGCTGCTGCTTGGTCTCGAAGTCAAAGATACCCCCTGAGCGCATGATGGCG
Source organism: uncultured Methylotenera sp. (assembly GCA_902168195.1). GTDB lineage: Bacteria > Pseudomonadota > Gammaproteobacteria > Burkholderiales > Methylophilaceae > CABHOJ01. The sequence continues at coordinate 6,101 of CABHOJ010000063.1, read as the reverse complement.
CTCGGCGAGATCGCTGAGGCGATTGGCGATCTGATTGAGTTGTTCCGCTTCCATGAGTGATTCGCTAACGGCTTGTTTCAAAGAGGCGAAATTATACATCAAAGCCGCTCACGCACTGTTTCCGCGTGTCAGGCGTGCGCGGCAGACAAACGGCTGCGTCTGTGACAAATTTGTTAAAATGCATTTTTACCTACCTGCTGGAGATGTCATGCCGCTCAAGTCCCTGAAATCCCAACCCCTGCTCCTGACCGCGCTGCTGGCCAGCACTTTCCTGATCGGCGCCTGCTCCAAGTCCGAAGGCTCGAAGGAAGTCGTGCGCATCGACGGTTCCAGCACCGTGTTCCCGATCACGGAAGCGATCTCCGAAGAGTTCCAGAACGCCAAGAACATCCGCGTCACGGTCGGCATCTCCGGTACCGGCGGCGGTTTCAAGAAGTTCTGTCGCGGCGAGGTGCATATCACCGAGGCCTCGCGCCCCATCCTGACCAAGGAGATGGAGGCCTGCAAGACCGCCGGGATCGAATACATCGAATTGCCGATCGCCTACGATGCGCTGACCGTTGCGGTCAATCCGAAGAACGATTTCATCCAGAGCATGACCGTGGAAGAACTCAAGACCATGTGGGGACCGGAAGCCCAGGCCAAGATCAAGACCTGGAAACAGGTCAATCCGGCCTGGCCTGACACCGAGCTTAAACTCTATGGCGCTGGCACCGATTCCGGCACCTTCGATTACTTCACCGAAGCCATCGTCGGCAAGGCCAAGTCCAGCCGTGGCGATTTCACCGCCTCTGAAGACGATAACGTCCTGGTCAACGGCGTGGCCGGCGACAAGGGCGCCTTGGGCTATTTCGGTTATGCCTATTATGAAGAGAACAAGGACAAGCTGAAGGCCGTGCCCATCGTCGCCAAGGCCGGCGCACCTGCAGTCGCGCCTTCTGACGCAACGGTCATGGACGGTACCTATCAGCCCTTGTCCCGCCCACTCTTTATATATGTGAATGCGACTGCCGCGAAGGATACGCCGGAGGTGAAGGCCTTCATCGATTACTACCTGGAGAACGCCACCGAGATCATCAAGGAAGTGAAGTTCATCCCCCTGCCGGAGAATGAGCAAAAAGCCGTCGCGGCGCACTGGCAAGAACAGAAAGTGGGTACCGGTTTCGGCGGCACGCCTGAGGTCGGCGTCAAGATCGAAGAGCTGCTGAAGCGCATCAAATAAGGGCCTCAGGCGTTTGTCTTATTAATTTCACAGGATTTCATTTTTTGTCACATAACCGTCACATTAGGTAATTAAAGTTCGGCTGTGTCGTGGCAGTGCTATGCAGATTGGCTAGCTTTGTTCACAAAGTCACTTTAATTATCTGATGGAGGTTTCAATGCAATCCAAGTTCGTAAAAGCCCTGGGGATCGCAACGCTGGTTGCGGGCGCTTTTTCAATGCCCACTGCACACGCTGCTCCCGAAAAGGTCATCAAGATCGACGGTTCCAGTACCGTTTACCCGATCACCGAAGCTGTCGCTGAAGAGTTCCAAAAAGAAAAGAAGACCAAAGTCACCGTCGGTATTTCCGGCACGGGTGGCGGCTTCAAGAAGTTCTGCCGTGGCGAGACCGATATCTCCCAGGCTTCCCGCCCGATCCTGCAAAAAGAGATGGACATCTGCAAGGAAGCCGGCGTGCAATACATCGAACTGGCTGTCGCTTATGACGCTTTGACCGTCGTGATCAACCCAAAGAACGAGTTCATCAAGAGCCTGACCGTTGAAGAACTGAAGAAGATGTGGGAACCGGCTGCACAAGGCAAGATCAAGACCTGGAAGCAAGTGAACGCGACCTGGCCAGACACCCCGCTCAAGCTGTTCGGCCCAGGCGCTGACTCCGGTACCTTCGACTACTTCACCGAAGCGGTCGTCGGCAAGGCCAAGTCCAGCCGTGGTGACTTCACCGCATCCGAAGATGACAACGTTCTGGTGAACGGCGTCGCTGGCGATGTAGGTGGCATGGGTTACTTCGGTTACGCCTACTACGAAGAGAACCAGAACAAGCTGAAGGCTGTGCCTATCGTCGCCAAGGCTGGCTCTCCTGCCGTCTCCCCATCGCCTGAGACCGTCATGAACGGTACTTACCAGCCGCTTTCCCGTCCGCTGTTCATCTACGTGAACGCGACTGCCGGTGCGTTCAAGCCGGAAGTGAAGGCCTTCATCGACTACTACCTGGCCAAGGCACCTGAACTGGTCAAGGAAGTGAAGTATGTACCGTTGCCTAAGCATGAATATGCTGCAGTGACCGCCCACTGGAAGGCCCTGAAACCAGGTACCGGCTTCGGTGGCGTACCTGAAGTTGGCGTCAAGATCGAAGAACTGATCAAGCGTATCCAGTAATGACCCGGTGAAACCAAGGGCAGCAATTTGCTGCCCTTGGTCTCGCTTCGCCCCCCCTTAATCCGTTACAATGCACGGGTCAAAATAAAGTGAACATGGCTACTCAAGTGCTACAAAACCCTCTCGAATTGCCCATCAGCGCTCGTTTGGCGAAGAACCTGAAGCGCAACTTTGTCGAACGCGTGATCGAGTTCATGCTGATGCTCGCAGCGCTCTCCGCGGTGGCCACCACCCTTGCAATCGTCTTTGTCCTGATCTACGAATCCTTCGCGTTCTTCGAGCATGTTTCCATCGTCGCGTTTTTGACCGATACCCAATGGACTCCACTTTTCGAAGACGCCCATTACGGCATCATGCCACTGGTGGCGGGTACCCTGACCACCTCGATTATCGCCCTGCTGGTCGCCGTCCCGATCGGTACCATCGGCGCTATTTATCTCTCCGAATTCGCCTCGCACAAGACCCGCGAGATCGTGAAGCCGATCCTCGAACTACTGGTTGGCGTGCCGACCGTGGTCTTCGGTTACTTCGCCTTGCTGTTCGTCACCCCCATGCTGCAAAAGATCTTCCCCGGCTTGCCCAGCTTCAACATGCTCGGCCCCGGTATCGTCATGGGCATCATGATCATCCCTTACATCAGCTCTGTGGCTGAAGACGCGATGCGCGCCGTGCCCATGAGCATGCGCGAAGGCTCCTACGCCATGGGCGCCACCCGCTTCCAGACCGCGATCCGCGTCGTCACGCCAGCCGCGACTTCCGGGATCGTCGCCGCCTACATCCTGGGGATCTCCCGTGCCGTGGGCGAGACCATGGTGGTCGCAATCGCCGCCGGTCAGCAACCGAACTTGACCTTCGACCCGATGGAAAGCGCCGCCACCATCACCGCCTACATCGTGCAGGTCGCCATGGGTGACTTGCCGCATGGCAGTATCGGTTACCAGAGTATCTTCGCTGCAGGCCTGGTGCTCATGATCATGACCCTGGTCTTCAACATCCTCGGTCATCTCACCCGCAAGAAATTCCGCGAGGCTTACTAAATGACTCAAGCATCCGTATTGAAGAACCTGGACGAAGTCCGGGCCATGATCAAGCGCCACAAGCTCAACGATTACATCTTCGCCATCGTTGGCCTGATCGCGCTGATGATCGGTCTACTGACCCTGCTGACCCTGTTCATCGACCTCGTGATGGATGGTTTCGAGCGCTTCAGCCTGGAATTCCTCACCAATTACCCCTCGCGTCGCGCCGTTAACGCCGGCTTGCTGTCCGCCTGGGTAGGTTCGCTGCTGGTCATGGTGGTGACCTTCCTGTCGGCAGTACCGATGGGTGTCGCCGCCGGGATCTACCTGGAAGAGTACGCACCGAAGAACTGGTTCTCCGACCTCATCGAGATCAACGTCACCAACCTCGCCGGCGTGCCTTCCATCGTTTACGGCCTGCTGGCACTGGGTCTGTTCGTGTATATCCTCGACCTCGGCCAGAGCATCCTGACGGCCGGCCTGACCCTGGGTCTCTTGATCCTGCCGGTGGTCATCGTTGCCACCCGCGAGGCCATCCGTGGTATCCCGGTCGCGATCCGCGAGGCGGCGTATGCCGTCGGCGCCACCAAATGGCAAGTGGTCTCGCAACACGTCATCCATTACTCGTTCGGCGGCATCCTCACCGGTGTCATCATCGGCATGGCCCGCGCATTGGGTGAGACCGCACCGGTCATCACCATCGGCGCGCTGACCTTCATCGCCTTCCTGCCGCCGTCGCCCGTGACCACCGAACCGCCGTTCCTCAACTTCGAATGGCTGAGCTCCGGCTTCACCGTACTGCCGATCCAGATGTTCAACTGGCTCTCGCGCCCTGACCATGCGTTCCACGTCAATGCAGCCGCCACCGGCGCGCTCATCATCGTGGTCACCCTGCTCATGAACGGCACCGCCATCTGGTTGCGTTACCGCATCCGCAAGAACATCAAGTGGTAAACCCACTTCCAACCGAATCCAGAAACAGGACTTAATCCCATGGTGACAGCAACGACCCCGATCAAAGCCGAATCACGCGACTTGAACTTCTACTACAGCAACGGCACCCGTGCGCTCAAGGGCATCAGCATGCCGCTGTACGAGAACAAGATCACCGCGCTCATCGGCCCATCCGGCTGCGGCAAATCCACATTCCTGCGCTGCTTCAACCGCATGCACGACCTCTACCCTGGCAACAAGTACGACGGCCAGATCGTCATGCATCCAGATAACACCAATGTGCTCGCCCACGGCGTCGACCCGATCGAAGTCCGCATGCGCATCAGCATGGTGTTCCAGAAGCCGAACCCGTTCCCGAAATCCATCTACGAGAACGTAGCCTATGGCTTGCGCGTACGTGGCGAGAAGAACAAGCGCAATATCGACGACAAGGTCGAAGAAGCGCTGAAGGGTGCTGCCCTGTGGGAAGAAGCCAAGAACCGTTTGCACGATCTGGCGTTCAACCTCTCCGGCGGCCAGCAGCAACGTCTATGTATCGCCCGTGCGTTGGCGACCGACCCTGAGATCATGCTGTTCGACGAACCGACCTCGGCGCTCGACCCGATCGCCACCGCCAACATCGAAGAACTGATGTCAGAGCTGCGCAACAAGCTCACCATCCTCGTCGTCACCCACAACATGCAGCAGGCTGCGCGTGTCTCTGACTACACGGCCTATATGTACCTGGGCGAGCTGATCGAGTACGGCGATACCGATATGATCTTTACCAGGCCTACTCGCAAAGAGACGGAAGACTACATCACGGGTAAGTTTGGCTAACAAGCGGCTGCGAGAGCGAATTGCCGCGTTACGCGGTACTCGTGTCCTCGCCGTACTAACTGTACTGTCTCAGACCCTGCGCTCCGTGCGCCTTGCACTTCATCTCTCTCGCTAGCTTGTCTAGCGTCCACAAAAAAGCCGGAATACTCCGGCTTTTTTGTTATTCTTGAATTTATAAATCAAACTTAAAAATTCAAACTTATTAGGGGTGTACTTAACCATGGCTATTTATGAGGTGCGTCAGGAAGTAGATCGATTTGTTCTATATTTTGAAACGCCTCGTCACGAGATTAGCGCCTATGCGTTGGCAAGCTCACTAGTAAATTTAGCAGATGCCGTTCGTGAAGCTAATTCGATAATCAATCCGGGATATAGAGTTGAAGTAGTTGTTGAAGCACTTTCAACCGGTAGTTTTCAGGCCACTGTTAAAACAGTATTTACGCAGGCCAAAAATTTATTCTCTCATACAGCTGTGCAAACAGTTATTTGGGGAATAGTGTCGGCTTATATATACGAGACAGTCTTAAAGCAAGATACTTCTCCGAAAATTATTGTTTCAGGGGAAATGGTTGTCATCGAATCTGGCAACGACAAAATCATAATCCCTAAGACTATTTATGAAGCTAAAAAGCAAGTTGAAAAATCAGAACGGTTCAATACTGCAATCGGAAAGATGTTTGACGCTGCTGGGTCTGACCCGAGTGTGACAGGGTTATCATTAAATGAGAGCGGAGATAATTCTTCGCCACCATTAATAATTCCCAGAGAGAAATTTTCGGCATTTAGGTCTGAAACCGTTATAGATGAGAACAGCAGAGAAATTGTTGAACTCACGCAGGTCGAGATTAATAGAGCAATTCTTGAAAGAGGCACTAGACGTTGGGAGTTCTTTTGGCGCGGAGTGAAAATAGCCGCCCCCATTCTAGAT
>CABHOJ010000062.1 GCA_902168195.1 uncultured Methylotenera sp. | reverse complement strand
GCGTTCCCCATCATGTTGCAGCTGGCCTTGCTGGAGAACCTCAGGCGGGTCGGTCTACGTATCGCGAGCCGGCGCGCAGAACGCGATGCCGCCACCAGCTGGGCCGACCGCATGCTGGCCACGGTGGAGAACGAACCCAAGAAACTGATCCAGCTGCTGGCGAAATTCGTCGATGCCGATGTGCCGTTGACGGCACCATTCGTCGAGGAGTTCTACGCCCGCCTGCAGGTCCAGGGGCAAGCCATGGCCTTCGTCCAGACCTGGGTCGAGCAATCCCTGCTGGAACAGGGCGTCACTGCAGCACAGCTTTCCGAAGCCGCCAGCCGTACCGCAGCCGCCAACCAGATATCCATCGCCAATAGCATCGCCAGCCTGCGATTCATCGGTCTGATGAACTGGCGCGACTATGTGGAGTCGCTCAGCGTCATCGAACATATCCTCCATGACGATCCCGCCGGCATGTATCGAGCACAGGACTTCGCCACGCGGGATCGTTACCGCCATGCGGTCGAGGACTTCGCAAGAGACTGTCGCGTCAGTGAATCTGCATTGGCCCACAGAGCCATCGACCTTGCACAGCAAGCTGCGCTCCAGTCTGGGGTCAGTCATCGCACGGCGCATGTCGGGTATTACCTGATCGCTGAAGGGCGGCCGCTGCTGGAAGCCGCAGTCTGCGATCGGTTACTGTGGACCTCGCAAGTCCGGCGATTGGCTAAACGCTTCCGCTTGCCGCTCTATCTCGGGTTGATCCTTACCTTGAGCGGTCCGGCATGGTGGAGCGTGTTCTGGCTCAGTGGCTGGTTCGCGCTATCGGATTGGCGTTTCTGGTTCTTTGCCCTGACCGGCAGTCTCGCCTGCGCCGCCTTCGTCATCCCGGTGGTCAATCTTGTGGTGACGCTGCTGTTGCCGCCACGTGTCCTGCCGAGGCTGGATTTTTCCAAGGGCATCCCAGACGCGCACCGCACCATGGTCATCGTGCCCTGCCTCATCAGTGAGATCGCCGAGATCGATGACCTGATCGAGGCCCTGGAGATCCGCTACCTCGGTAATCGCGACCCCAACCTCTACTTCGCCTTGCTGACCGACTTCAAGGATGCGGCTGCCAGCGTGATGCCGCAGGATGCAGCTTTGATAGGGCATGCGCGGGCCGGTATCGAGCGACTCAACGAGACGTATGGCACCGATGGCACAGGCATGTTCTACCTCTTTCACCGTCCACGCCTATGGAACCCGCACGAAAAAGTCTGGATGGGTTATGAGCGCAAACGCGGCAAGATCGAGCAATTTAACACCTTGCTTAGGGGCGGCGCATCGACGGCGTTCTCAGACATCGTCGGCGACCAGTCACGGCTCGCCTCGATCCGTTACGTCATCACGCTCGATACCGATACCCAGTTGCCTCGGGACACCGCACATGCGCTCATCGGCAATATGGCGCATCGCCTCAATCGGCCGGTGTACGACGCGCACCTCGGCCGCATCACCGAGGGCTACGCCATCCTGCAGCCGCGCGCTTCTGCCAGCCTGGCAAGCGCAGGCAAGTCCTGGTTCACCTGGCTATTTGCCGGGGAATCCGGCATCGACCCCTATACGCGGGAGGTGTCGGATCTCTATCAGGACCTGTTCGGCGAAGGCTCCTTCATCGGCAAGGGCATCTACGACGTCGATGCGTTCCGGCAGGCGCTCGAAGGCCGTTTCCCCGAGAACCTGATCCTGAGCCACGATCTGCTGGAGAGTGGCTACGCGCGCTCGGCGCTAATCACCGATGTCGACCTCATCGAGGAGCATCCCGCGAGCTATGTGGTAGAGGCGAGCCGCCGACACCGCTGGATCAGGGGCGACTGGCAGCTGGCGGGCTGGTTGCTGCCGACGGTGCCCGGCGCCCATTCTGCACAAGACGGCCGGACGCCACGGCAGCCCAACGCCTTGTCCGCACTCTCGATCTGGAAGATCATCGACAACCTGCGGCGCAGCCTGATCTCACCTGCTCTGCTGGCGTTATTGCTCGGCGGTTGGTGGCTGGGCCCATTACCGCTCTGGGCCTGGCTGGCCATCGTCGCGGGTATCCTCATCGTGCCCGCGTTGCTGCGCGGCGTGATCGAGTTGTTGCGCAAACCTGACCAGCATCCCTGGTCAGTGCAATGGATCTTGACCGGACGGTCGGTGAGCAAACCGCTGATGCTGGCGGTGATGACACTGGCCTTCCTGCCCTACGACACGCTGATGGCGATTGACGCGATCCTGCGGTCGGCGGGGCGCCAGTTGTTCACGCGACGCGGCCTGTTGCTCTGGCATCTGCCGACCTATGTGACGCGCAATCGCCGCAGCTCGGTCGGGGATTTTCTCGCGGAGATGTGGATCGGCCCAATGACAGCCTTCGTGCTCGCGGTCGTGCTGTGGCACTTGCATCCAGCGGAGCTCATGCAGGCTATGCCGTTGCTGCTGTTATGGTGCGCGTCACCGTGGATGGGCTGGTGGATCAGCCGGCCGTTCGCGACGGATGCACAGGCCCTGTCTCCACATCAGCGCAGCTTTCTGCAAGCCTCAGCCCGCCGCACCTGGCGCTATTTTGCGCAATTCGTCAGCGCGGAAGACCACTGGTTACCGCCCGATAACTTCCAGGAACACCCGGCCCAGCAGATCGCCACCCGCACGTCCCCGACCAATATCGGCATGGCCTTGCTCGCCAACCAGGCCGCTTACGACCTGGGCTATATTGGCGCCGCGGAGTTGCTGACCCGTACGGCGAACACCCTGGCGACGATGGAAAAACTGGAGCGCTATCGCGGCCATTTCTATAACTGGTACGACACGCGGAGTCTCGAATTATTGAGGCCGCAATATATCTCATCCGTCGATAGCGGCAATCTGTCCGGGAGTCTATTGACGCTCCAGGCGGGCCTCCTCGAATTGAGAACGCACCCTGTCTTGTCAACACGGATGTTCCTGGGGTTGCAGGATACCTTGCAGGCGCTGCAGGAGAGCCTGGTGGCATCCGTCGAGCCTGGGTCGTTCGGCTGGCTGGTCGCCTGGCAGGAGAAGTTGCAAGCGCTCTCGCAGCCCGATGTCGCGCCTATCAGCCTCGCTGCAGCAGACGCGGCACTGGCCGAGTTACAGGCGATGACGGCGATGCCGCTTCTACCGGCGGCGGAACTGGATGGAGAATCAGGCTACTGGATAGCGGCGTTCGAACGACAGATCGCAAGCTTAAGAGAGGACATCGGCGCCCTGGTACCGGACTTGGCGCGACATAGCCAGATGCCCACGCTCGCCAGTCTGGCTGAGGAGACGATGGTGCAGGCCGGTGCGTTCCCGTCGGCCCCCGCGAGCATGGTGGCGAGATACCCGGCGGCGGTCGGTCGGCTGGCCCTGATCGATGAACTGGTCGCGCGATGCAGCGAGTTGGCCACCATGGATTTCGAGTTCCTCTACGATAGCGCCTCGGATCTATTGAGCATCGGCTACGACGTCGGCGAGCGCCGCCGAGACCCCGCCTGCTACGACCTCCTCGCATCCGAGGCGCGCCTCGCGAGTTTCCTGCTCATCGCAGAAGGTCAGCTGCCACAGAAGCACTGGTTCTCGCTGGGGCGCCTGCTGACCAGCCACAGCGGCGACATGAGCCTGATCTCCTGGAGCGGCTCGATGTTCGAATACCTGATGCCCAGACTCATGATGCCGAGTTACGAGAACACCTTGCTAGACCAGACCTACCGGGCCGCGGTATCGCGTCAGATCGAGTACGGCAAGCAGCGCGGTGTGCCCTGGGGGATCTCGGAATCCTGCTATTACGCCACGGATATGCACCAGGTCTACCAGTACCGCGCGTTCGGCGTGCCGGGCCTGGGGTTCAAGCGCGGGCTGGCAGACGATCTGGTGATCGCCCCCTATGCCAGTGCGCTGGCGTTGATCGTGACCCCACAAGAGGCCTGCCAGAACCTGCAGCGCCTGGCGAGCGAAGGGTTCCTGGGCCCTTATGGGTTCTACGAGGCCATCGATTACACGCCCTCGCGCGTGCCGCCAGGCAAGCAGCATGCCGTGGTGCGGGCCTTCATGGCTCACCATCAGGGCATGAGCTTGCTGGCTTTCACCGATGTGCTGCTCGGCAGTCCGACACAGCGTCGCTTCATGTCCATCCCTTCCGTCAAGGCGACCGCGTTACTGTTGCAGGAGCGCCTGCCTAAGCACGGCGCGACCTTGCATCCCCATGCGGCCGAAGTCAACGCTGCTGCCAAGCCGGTGACGGAAGAGGGGGGCGCCACCATGCGCTTGTTTACCGATCCGAACACACCGAATCCGGAAGTGCATCTGCTCTCGAACGGCCGATACCACGTCATGGCCACCAATGCCGGGGGCGGCTATAGTCGCTGGCGTGACATGAGCGTCACGCGCTGGCGCGAGGATGCGACCACCGATAGTTGGGGCAGCTTCATCTATCTGCGCGATCGGGACGATGGTTATTACTGGTCGGCGGCGCACCAGCCGACCTTGCGCAAGGCGGATCACTACGAGGCGATCTTCGTGCAGGCACGTGCGGAGTACCGCCGGCGCGACCAGGCGATCGAAGCCCATACCGAGATCACGGTCTCGCCGGAAGATGATGTGGAGATCCGCCGCGTTACGTTGACCAATCAGTCTTCCCGCAGGCGTCGTATCGAGATCACGAGCTATTCGGAAGTCGTGCTGGCGCCGCTCAATGCTGACCTCGCGCATCGCGCTTTCAGCAACCTGTTCGTTCAGACGGAGATCCTGCCGGAGCGCCAGGCCATCCTCTGTACTCGGCGGCCACGCACGCCGGATGAGCAGGTGCCATGGATGTTCCATCTGCTGGCGGCGCCCGGTGCCAATAGCGAAGGACCTTCCTACGAGACGGACCGCGCGAGGTTCATCGGCCGCGGCCGCACATCCGCCGATCCACGTGCCATGGATCCTGCCGAGGACGCCAGCAGCGCGTCCGGCGCGCTATCGAACACCGACGGTTCTGTGCTGGATCCGGTGGTCGCAATACGGCGCACCGTGATTCTGGCGCCCGACGAATCGGCGGCAGTGCAGATCGTCAGTGGCATGGCGGATACGCGAGAAGCGGCCCTGGCCTTGCTGGAAAAGTATTGCGACCGCCACTTCGTCGAGCGTGCGTTCGAGATGGCCTGGTTCCAGAGTCAGGAAGTGCTGCGCCTGATCAACGCCAGCGAAGCGGACGCGCGCGTCTACGGTCGCATGGCCAGCGCCATCGTCTATTGCAATGCCTTGCGCCGTGCCGCGCCAAGCGTGATCGCGCGTAACCGTCTGGGCCAATCCGGGCTGTGGGGTTTCGGCGTCTCTGGCGATCTGCCGATCGTGCTCCTGCGCGTCAGCGACCTTGGTCGTATCGACCTCGTGAAACAGGTGCTGCAGGCCCACACCTATTGGCGCATGCATGGGCTGGCGGTCGATCTGGTGATCCTGAATGAGGATTTCTCCGGTTACCGTGCGGCCTTGCACGATGCCATCATCGGTCTGGTCAACGCCGGACCGGAAGCACAGGTCGTCGACAAGCCGGGCGGCGTATTCATCCGGCGTATCGAGGATCTGTCGGAAGAGGCGCGCGTCTTGTTCCAGGCTGTAGCGCGCATCGTCCTGGTCGACAGTGCCGAAAGCCTGGGCGAACAGATGGAGCGTCGCGCAGCCACCGAACGGGCACCGGAGCGTGGACTGGAAAGGCTGGAACCGACGCTGGAACGTCCCTACGAAGCGGTCTATCCGCTGGTTTCCAGGCCCCGGCAGTTCGATAACGGCATCGGCGGCTTCACGCCCGATGGCCGCGAGTACGTCATCACGCTGAATACAGGCAGTCATACCCCGGCCCCCTGGGTGAATGTGATCGCCAGCCCACATATCGGCACCGTCATCAGCGAGAGCGGCAGTGCCTATACCTGGGTCGATAATGCCCATGAATTCCGGCTCACCACCTGGCACAACGATCCCATCTCCGACGGCAGCGGCGAAGCCATGTATATCCGTGACGAGGAGACCGGGGCGTTCTGGTCGCCGACGCCGCTGCCTTCCCCAGGTCTCACCGGCTATGTCTGTCGGCATGGCTTCGGCTACACCGTATTCGAACACATGGAAGCGGGGATCGCCTCCGAGGTCTGCCACTACGTCGCTATGGATGCCCCGGTCAAGATCGTCGTGCTCAAATTGCGCAACCATTCCGGCAGGCCGCGCCACTTGTCCCTCTCCGCTTATTGGGAACTGGTGCTGGGGGAGTGGCGACATGCCAATCACATGCACATCTCCACCGAGGTCGATGCTTTCAGCGGCGCCATCCTTGCCCGTAACGCGTTTGGCAGGGAATGTGCGAGCCGCGTCATCTTTGCCCATATCAGCACCACAGAGCGTTCGGTGACAGGCAGTCGTACCGAATTCCTGGGTCGCAACGGCTCGCTCGCCCATCCGGCGGCCATGCGCAGAAAGAGACTGTCGGGCAAGACCGGGATCGGGCTCGATCCCTGTGCGGCGATGCAAAGCCAGGTCTCGTTGCTGGACGGTCAGGAACACGAGATCGTCTTGACCTTCGGTGTCGCCCATCATCCCGACGAGGCACGTCAGATGATCCAGCGCTTCGGGCGTCCGGCGGGCGCGACGCAGGCGCTGGAAGCCGTCTCGGCATTCTGGCGGCACACGCTGGGTGCGATCCAGGTGGAGACGCCGGATCCTGCGCTGGACCTGTTGGCCAATGGCTGGCTCGTCTACCAGACGCTGTCATGCCGCGTATGGGGGCGCAGCGGCTATTACCAATCCGGTGGCGCGTACGGATTCCGTGACCAGCTACAGGACACCATGGCCCTGATCCACACCACGCCTCATCTGGCGCGCGAGCAACTGATCCGCTGTGCGGAACGCCAATTCCCGCAAGGCGATGTGCAGCACTGGTGGCATCCGCCGAGCGGCAAGGGTGTGCGCACGCACTTCTCTGACGATTATCTGTGGTTGCCTTATGCCACTTGTCATTACGTACTGGCGACGGGGGACCGCAGCGTGCTGGACGAGTCGCTGCATTTTCTCGAAGGCCGTGCGCTCAATCCGGACGAGGAAGCTTATTACGATCAGCCGCAAAGGTCGGCAGAAGTCGCCAGCCTCTACGAGCATTGCATGCGCGCCATCAAGCGCAGCGTCTCGCATTACGGTGCGCATGCGCTGCCCTTGATGGGCTGTGGGGATTGGAACGACGGCATGAATCTGGTGGGCCAGGGCGGCAAGGGCGAGAGTGTCTGGCTGGCCTGGTTCCTCTATGACAACCTGCGCCTGTTCGCGCTGCTGGCCGATGGACAGGGCGACGGCGAGAGTGCCGGTCTCTGCAACCGGCACGCCGACCAGTTGCGGACCAACATCGAAGCCCATGCGTGGGACGGTGCCTGGTATCGCCGCGCCTACTTCGATGACGGCACACCGCTGGGTTCGGCTATCAACGAGGAATGCCAGATCGATGCCATCAGCCAGAGCTGGTCGGTGATCTCCGGTGGCGGTCTTGAAAAGCGTATGCATCAGGCCATGACCGCGGTCGATGCGCGGCTGGTGGACCGCGATAGCCAATTGATCAAGCTGCTGGCGCCGCCGTTCGACCAGTCGACCCTGGAGCCCGGTTATATCAAGGGCTACGTACCGGGTATCCGGGAGAATGGCGGGCAGTACACGCACGCAGCCATCTGGACCACCATGGCGTTCGCCATGCTTGGGGACAAGGAACGCGCCTGGGAACTGTTCGGGCTGATCAATCCCGTCCGCCACGGCAGTAATGCTGAGGAGATCGCGAAATACAAGGTGGAGCCCTATGTCATGTGTGCAGACATCTATGCGACGGAACCCCATACGGGGCGAGGGGGCTGGACCTGGTATACGGGTGCGGCAGGCTGGATGTATCGATTGATCGTCGAGACCCTGCTCGGCCTGCACCTGGAAGCCGACAGGCTGCGCATCCGGCCATGTCTGCCGGGCGCATACGACAGCTACAAGATGACCTATCGGTACCGCGCCACCTACTACCACATCCACGTGCAGAGGCAGTCGGGAGAAGCCGGTCAGGCGGGGGTCTCGGTGCTATTGGATGGTGAACTCCTGCCTTGGGTCGAGGCGGGGAATGCGAACGAGGCCTGGATCCTGCTGGCCGATGACCACCATGCCCATCAGGTGCAGGTGATGGTGCGCGAAGCTGCTGTGGATGTAGCGTGATACTGGATCGATCTGTGGCCACTCTGGACGCATGATCGGGGATGGTGATGGATGCTTGGCGCGCCCGGCGGGAGTCGAACCCACGACCTTTGGCTTCGGAAACCAACACTCTATCCAGCTGAGCTACGGGCGCCTATAAGAGAAGCAGGCGGATTATAGCAAATAGGCGGTGCCTTGTCCTTTTACCTCGCGCGACTTCCCAGTATAATCAGCGACTTTCGCACTTGTTATTAGGATCAGATTGTCATGGGTCAGCAGCATCACGATTTTCCGAAAACGACGGTATCTCAAGTCATCCTCGCCACATTGGGTGGGCTGTTCGCCCCGGTGCTGGTGATCTTCCTGGTGGTGAAACTGCTGCTGGGCATCCAGGCCAACTACTTGGAGGATGCTGATCCTGCACCAGTCGCCGCTGCGGTCGAAGCGCGCATCGAGCCGGTAGGCGAGGTCGAAGTGGCTGCTGTCGAGACCGGCCCCCGTGTCGACAAAGGCGGTGAAGAAGTGGTCAACGGCGTCTGTGCGGCTTGCCATGCCTCCGGTGCCATGGGCGCCCCCAAGATCGGTGACAAGGCTGGTTGGGCGCCACGGATCGCACAAGGCTACGAGACGTTGATCAAACACGCGATCGAAGGGATCCGCATGATGCCGGCGCGTGGTGGCAATGCGACCCTGACCGACGGCGAGATCGCCAACGCGGTCGCCTACATGGCGAACGAGTCCGGTGCCAAGTTCACTCCGCCGGCACCCAAGGCAGAATAATCCCGCAAGTCCCCCAGCCGCGATCTGAACGCGGCTGTTCACCTTTGGAATACCGATGGCAACCTATGCTGTAGGGGATATTCAAGGCTGCTTCTTTTCTTTCCAGCGACTGCTGGAAGACATCCATTTCGACCCTGACACCGACCGGCTCTGGCTGGTCGGCGACCTGATCAACCGAGGGGCTGGTTCCCTTGCGACCCTGCGCTGGCTGTATGCGCATCGCAGTTGCGTGACCAGTGTCCTCGGCAACCATGATCTACACACCCTCGCCGTGGCTGAAGGCTTCGTGCCCGCGCACAAGAGCGACACCCTCAACGAACTGCTGACGGCGCCGGATGCACCGGCATTGTTAGGCTGGATGCGTCACCAACACATGATCCACCAGGAAGACGGGTACGTGATGGTGCATGCCGGCTTGCTTCCGCAATGGGATATCGCACAGGCGCTGGCCTTGGGCCGGGAGGTGGAAACAGTGTTGCGTGGCCCGGCCTACCGAGATTTCCTCGCGCACATGTACGGCAACCAGCCGGACCACTGGCGGGATGACTTGCAGGGCTACGATCGCTTGCGCCTCATCACCAATGCCATGACCCGGTTGCGCGTCTGCAGTCCCGAAGGGCGTATCGATTTCAAGTTCAAGGGCGAACTGGACAGGATCCCCGCAGGCACGGTGCCCTGGTTCGATATCCCAGGCCGCGCGTCACGGGACGCGACGCTTGTCTGCGGCCATTGGTCCGCCCTGGGGTTGCAACGCCGCAGCAACTTCTATGCGCTCGACACCGGCTGTCTATGGGGCGGCCAGCTCACGGCCATGCGCCTTGAAGACAAGGCGGTGTTTCAGGTGCCGTGCGACCTGCGGGATTCACCCCGGAAGATCGAGCCTGCCGAGGATTGATGCGCGTGCAAGCGCCAGCAATGCGCGACGCTCATGGCCAGCTGCCTCGATCGGCGGCGAGAAGTGCAGTTCCACCACTGGCGCGCGTTGTGCCAATACCCGCTGGATCGATTCGGGCAGCGTGACTTCATCGTGGTAGGCCATCTGCGTGTTCGGGTTTCCGTCCATCCCTGGGTAGCGGATGCTGAACGGCCATATTTTCGCGTCGGCATTGATCGCCGCCTGCAACAGGCTGCTCTTGAACGGTTTGACGTGTGTGCCGTCCGTGGTCGTACCCTCCGGGAAGAAGCAGAGGTTATCCCCCGCCAACAGGCTTTCGCTCGCTAGCTCGACGATGCGGCCCGTATCGTGCCGTTTCGCACGCTCGATGAACAGCGTATTCACTTTCTCTGCGAACCAGCCGAAGATCGGCCAGCCGCGTATCTCGGCCTTGGCGATGAAACGCACCGCGCGGATGCTATTGAGGGCGTGAATATCGACCCATGAGATATGGTTGGCGATGAACATCGTCCGGTGGCAACCGATGTCGGGCGGCGTGCCTGTCACGATCACCCGGATGTTCAGGCATGACAGCAGGCCTCGACACCAGTGACTGATCAGGAGATCGCGCCGCCTAGGCCCCGCCCAAGGCAGGATGGTCACGGCGAGCAACGCGCCGTATAGGGTGTGGACCACCATGCGAGCAATGCGGAAGATGCGGACGGAACGTGGGGTGGATCTGTGATGCAAGCGTGCCCTTTATTTGAAAAAGTGCGCCGCGTATCTCCTGTTCAACCGTGACAGCGGCAGCATGACCAGCATGTCAGCCGTATTGAAATCCGGATCCCATGCAGGTTCCCCGCAGATATAGGCACCCAGTCGCAGATAGCCTTTGATCAGCGGCGGCAGGCTGACTTCCATATCAGACCTGAGCGCCTCCAGCGGCAGGGGGCAGCGCGGGAACACACGATACTCGGGCGGCGATAAGTAATCGTTGCGCAACGTATTATAGAGACTGGCCGCCATGTGTCCACCATCCGCCATGCCGACGCTACCGCACCCGATCATGTATTCATAACGATTGATCTGCATGTATTTGGCGAGGCCGGCCCAGAGCATTGTGATCGTGCCGCCATGCCGGTAGTTCTGGTGGACGCAGGCACGTCCGACCTCGACCGTGCGGTCGAACAGGTGGGAGAGGCGGCTGATGTCGAATTCGCCGGAGGAGTAATAGCCGCCGGCTTCATTGGCCATCGCCGGGCTGAGGATGCGGTAGGTGCCGACGACTTCGCTGGTCAGGCTGTCGCGCACCAGCAGGTGGTCGCAGAACACGTCGAAACCATCGCGGTCGTGACCATCCTTGTTCGGGATATTGGCGCCCATCTCCTCCGCGAAGATCTTGTAACGCAAGCGCTGGGCTTCCGCGACTTCGGAGGGTGTGCGGGCAAAGCTGAAATAGAGCTGGCCAGATTCGTGTTGCAGGCTGGCCGAGGAATGCCGTTCAAGCATCGTGTTCCCCTGACTGGATTTAGGACAGGGGAACTTTACGAAGCTTGCGTGACGGATTAGTGACTGATTGTTTAAGCTTAGATGACGAAGGTAGCGATGACGAGAATGCCGATCAGCCGCTAATGGCTGACGCGGGTGGTGCCGCCACTCTCGATCAGCCGTACCTTCTCGCCCGGCTGGAAGACCTCGTCAGCCTCTTGCACAACGGCGACTAGCGGGCCGCTATCGAGTTTGACGGTGATCTCCACGCCGTCCTTGCGCGTGATGCCTTCTTCCGCCGCCGCACCGGCGATGCCGCCGACGATAGCACCCAGCACGGTAGCGATCGCCTGGCCTGCGCCTCCGCCCACCTGGTTACCGGCGATGCCGCCGACCACCGCGCCACCGGCAGTGCCGATCGGCGTCTTGGTCCCTTCCAGTTTCACTTGGCGCACGCTCTCGACCACACCGGTCTTGATGGTCTGCACGCGTCGCGCTTCATCGCGGCTGTAGACGCTGCCCGACTTCGATCCGGCGCAGCCGGCGAGCACGAGGGCGAGGGCTGTGATTGCGATCATGGTGGTATGGCGCATGATGGACTCCTTATCCATTCAGTCTTTTCTCTTCGGACAACACTTCGTTGACCAGTGCCTGGCTGTAGATCGCCTGGATCTCTTCGCGGGTCGGCTTGTGATTCTGCGGCCCACGGCTGGCGATCTTGATCGCACCCATGGTGGAAGCCAGCCTGCCACAGGTCGGCCAATCCCATCCGCGCGCGATGCCATAGAGCAAACCAGCACGGTAGGCATCGCCGCAACCCGTTGGGTCAACAACTTCTAAGGCTTCAACGCAGGGGATGTCAAAGCGTTGACCGTCTGCATAGATGGTCGAGCCTTGGCCGCCCAGCGTCACGATCAGGGCTTTCACCTTGCTCGCCAGCACTTCAAGACTATGACCCGTTTTCTCCTGCAATAGTTGTGCCTCATAGTCATTGACGGCCATGTAATCGGCCATCTCGATGAAGTGCATGAGTTCTTCGCCATTGAACATCGGCAGCCCCTGGCCGGGATCGAACAGGAAGGGGATGCCCGCTTCGTGGCACTCACGCGCGTGCTGGAACATGCCATCGCGACCGTCGGGAGCGATGATAGCGAGGCTGACGTCCTTTGCGTCCTTCACGCTGTTCTGGTGCGATTCGTTCATCGCGCCCGGGTGAAAGGCCGTGATCTGGTTGTCGTCGAGGTCGGTCGTGATGAACGCCTGGGCGGTGAAGCTGCCGGGAATGGTCTTGATGTGGCTGGTGTCGAGCTTATTGCTGGTAAGCCAGGAATGGTAATGACCGAAGTCTTCACCCACCGTCCCCATGATCAGCGGGTTACCCTCGAGCAATTGCAGGTTGTAGGCGATGTTGCCCGCCGTGCCGCCGAATTCGCGTCGCATCTCCGGCACCAGGAAAGCGACATTGAGGATGTGGATCTTTTCAGGCAGGATATGATGCTTGAAACGGTCCCCGAACACCATGATGGTATCGAATGCCAGTGAGCCGCAAATCAGAGTATGCATGTGGGTACTTTTCGGATAAAACCTGCATTATCCCGAGCGTCACGCTCACGGGCAAGCTTTGGACCTTGATCGATGAATAATCTGGCCGAACTACTGCTGCAGTGGGCGGCATCCCCGCAAAAGATCCTCTATCGGCAATATCAGGAAGGCATCTGGCAGTCCTATACGGTGGCCGACCTGCTCGCGGCTACAGCCCGCTGGCAGGCGGCTTACCGGCGCTCCGGCTTGCAACCGGGCGATCGGGTCGCCCTCTGCATGAAGAACGGCGTGCATTGGGTCGTGGCTGACCTCGCCGCCCATGGCTGCGGATTGGTCGTCGTGCCTTTGTATGTCGACGACAACGCGGACAATCTCAGCTGGTGCCTGCAGGACGCCGGTGCAAAGCTGGTGATCGCCGACCATTTGCGCTTTCTCGCCCGTTTGCAGCAATCGGGCTGCCCTATGCCCGCTATCGTCCTGGTGCGCGGCGAGGCGGAGGAACCGGTCATCGGTGTCGAGACCTGGTTGCCGGACAATGCCCCGGCATTCACTGTCATCGAACAATCGGCGGAGACCCTCGCCACCATCGTCTACACTTCGGGCACCGTGGGACGCCCGAAAGGCGTCATGCTCTCACATCGCAACATCCTGGCCGATATCGCAGCTATCCTTGGCGCTTACGAAGTTTATGAGAGCGACCGTCTGCTTTCGGTTCTCCCGCTGACGCATATGTTCGAGCGCACGGCGGGTTACTACCTGCCACTGCAGGCGGGCGCGGAAGTCACCTATTGCCGCAGCATCAACGAACTCGCCAATGACCTGGCAGAGCAGCAACCGACGGTGATCATGGCCGTCCCGCGGCTATTCGAACGTATCCTGGCCCGCCTCGATGAGCGCCTCGCGAAATCCTGGATACAGCGCCGCTTGTTCAAGCTGGCCATCGGCGCCGGCTGGCGGCGTTTCAAGGGTACGCCGCGCGCTTATGACGCATTGCTGCTGAAGACCGTCTATCCCAAGGTCTCCGGGCCGCTGTTGCAAAGGTTGGGTGGACGGCTCAGGCATGCCGTGGTGGGTGGAGCCGCGCTGGATCAGCGGGTCGCAGAGACCTTCATCGGCCTCGGTGTGCCTTTGCTGCAAGGATACGGCCTGACGGAGGCTTCGCCCGTGGTGGCGGTCAACCGCCAGGGGAACCACGATCCCGCGTCGGTCGGCGAGGCCTTGCCTGGCATCGCGACCCGCCTCAGCGAGTCGAGCGAGTTGCTGATCCAGGGTGAGACCGTGATGCTCGGTTACTGGAACAATCCTGAAGCGACTGCCGGGGCTGTCGATGCGCAAGGCTGGCTGAACACCGGCGATATCGTCGAGATCCACGACGGGCGTATCTACATCCGCGGTCGCAGCAAGAATATCCTGGTGTTATCCAATGGGGAAAAGATCTCGCCTGAGGATATCGAATCGGCGATCCTCAAGGATCCGGTATTCGAACAAGTCATGGTGGTCGGGGAGGCGCGACCTTTCTTGGTATTGCTGGTGGTGAGCAAACATGCGGACCATGCAGCCCTGTTACAGAAGGCCAATCAGCAGATCCGCCACTTGCCACGGTACGCGCGCATCCGGCGCGTCGTCATAACTGATGCGGCGTGGGACGTGGAGAACGGATTGATGACGCCGACGATGAAGGTGAAACGCAACCAGGTCGTCGAACGCTATCGCGCGCAGATCGATGCAGCTTATAAGTAAGGAGGCTAGAGCGAGGGCGAAGTTCTGCTGCTGAGACTACCGTGGCACGGGCAAGGTCTAGCGTGAATCCTTGAGCGCGCTGTCGATGAGGATCTTGGCGGCTTTCTTGGCGTATTTGACCGCACCGGAACCGCGCTTCATCTGTTCGGCCTGTATGGCGCCTTCGATGAGCAAAGAGAGTTGTAGCGAGAGGCTGTCCGCGTCCTTGACGCCGGCTTCGGTCGCAAGGCTGGTCAGGTACTGACGGAATTGCCGGGAATGCTCTGCAGAGAGTCGATGGACGGCATTCTCTTCGTTGGGGAATTCGGCCGAGGCCTTGAGGAACGCCATGCCACGGAAATCCGGGGCGCTCACCCATTCTTCGATGAAATCGAACAGCTTTTGCAGTTTCTCGGACGGCTTCTTGGTGTTGCTGGTGAGCTTGTCGCTCAACCACGTCTGAAAATCTTGGTGCCCTTTCTGCAACACTTCCAGGATCAAGTCTTCCTTGCTACGGAAATACTTGTACAACGTCATCTTGGTCGTGCCGGCCACGGCCACGATGGTGTCGACCCCGGTGGAGTTGATGCCCCGCGTCTGGAACAGATCGGTGGCGACGTTGAGTATCTTTTCCCTGAGTAAGGACATGACGTTATTCCGGATTTTTTTGCAGTCTAACCTAATGCAAGGGAAAAATATATACCGTGCAGTATACCCACGCCGATCCGGGGACGGACCTAGTCGGTGTGGTGGTTGCCAGTAGCCATGGAACCACCGCGCAAGCCTTGCTGTATCTGGGTTATAGCCCTTTACAGTCGTGAAAAATCCTGTAGATTATGCGCACCTGTCGAAAGCGATATGGTTTCAAATATCCCAAATCAATATGAGGTTAAGGTTCATGAATAAAATGCTAATCAAGCTGTTGTGCGTCGCTTTCTGTTTGCCTGCCGTCGCTGCAGCAGCGATCGACGAGACCATTCGCGTCAAGGAAAGTATCGAGATCAATGCCCCGGCGGATGTCGTCTGGGCCAAGGCAGGTAATTTCGGCGACATGAGCTGGCATCCTGCCATCGCCAAGACCGAGATCACCAGCGGCAAAAATAACGAAGTGGGCGCCACCCGCGTGCTGGTGCTGCAGGACGGCGGCAAGATCAATGAAGTGCTCACGTCGCGTGATGACGGCAGCATGACCATCAAGTACGAGATCACCGAGAGCGTGCTGCCGCTGCGCGAATACAGTGCCACCCTGACCGTACAGACCAAGGGCGACAAGACCGTGGTCACCTGGAAGAGCATGTTCAAGCGCAAGGATCCAGCGCATGAACCCAAGGCTGGCGAAGACGACAAGACCGCGAAAGATACCATCACCAATATCTTCACCAGCGGTCTGGCGAACCTGAAGAAGGTCTCCGAGAAGTAAACCGGGCAAACCCCAATAAAAAAGGCCAACGATGTTGGCCTTTTTTTATTCAGGTATTCAACGCTAGCTGATCGAATTCGACATCAGCATCGGGGTGTAATTGCAGCGAACCTTCTGGATGAGGTCGCGGGCGATGGCCTGGTCTTCTTTCGTGGTCGGGATCAAGCCGTCGACCACCAGTTCCACATAGACCTTCTGCTGCGGCCCCGGCAGCTGCAGGGCCTCGGGGAACTGGCAGACGCCTTTACGCATCTGCTCCATCACTGCATAGATCTCGGCCGTGTTGGCAGGGTTCTGTGGTTCGGCGCGGGCACTGGTCATGGAAGCCTGGCCGAGCGATTGCGCCAGTGTCTGGGTCGGGCCACTTTGCCAGAAATGCAGCAACAGACCACCACACAAGCCGCTCACGACGAGCAGACTGGCAGCGATCGCGTATGCCGGTTTGCGCGGCTGCGGTTCACGTTCGGATTGTGCGCGGATCAGCGCGCTGGCGGCCTCCTTGGCATTTTCGATGGTGGAAGCCATATCGGCAGTCAGAGCTTCCTGAATGGCGCCCCTGGCCATGAAGTAGAGCTGCTGGGCGAGGAGTTCCGGCATCTGCACGCCGCATGCCCGTGCCTGGGTGGTGAGGTAATCCAGTAATTCGCCGCTGGGATGTGCCGCAAGCGGTTGCTGCGAGACCAGTTCCCGCATGTTCGGTGCCTGCAGCCAGTCGCCGAGGATATCGAACATACTGAGCAGTCTGGCCTGCGGTGCAGTGCCGGACTTCTTCAACATGCCGACGAACCAGGCTGAATTCAGGATATCCATGGTTCACATTCTGTCAAAAAGGCTTGAGTTCGACCAGCAATATGATCGCGATGAGCGCGATCACCGGCACTTCGTTGAACCAGCGGTAATAGACATGGCTATGCTTGTTGCGATCGTGCTTGAACTCGACCAGCAGCACACCGCAGTAGAGGTGATAGATCACCAGGCCGACCACGAGCAGGAGTTTTGCCATGAGCCAGCCGCCGGTGATGCCATAGCCCAGCCACAGCCAGACACCGAAGACGATGGTGAGGATGGCCCCTGGGGTCATGATGCCGTAGAACAGCTTGCGTTCCATGACCTTGAAACGTTCCTGGCTGATGGCGTCCTCTGACATGGCGTGATACACGAACAGGCGCGGCAAGTAGAACAGCCCGGCGAACCAGGTGACCATGAAGATGATATGCCAGGCCTTGATCCAGAGCATCAGACAGGTTTCCTCAGTTGTTCGTCGAGCAGTTTATGCAGGTCGGGGAAATTCAATTCGCCCACCACCTTGCGGATGACCTTGCCTTCCTTGTCGAGGATATATGCGGTAGGCGTCACGCGCACCTCGTTGAATTGCTTGGCGATCTCGCCATAGCCGTCATGCATCACCGGGAAGGGCAGCGCATTCTTCTTGGTGTAGTTGAGCACCTGGCTCGGCGGATCGTAGGACATGGCCA
This sequence comes from uncultured Methylotenera sp., assembly GCA_902168195.1. GTDB lineage: Bacteria > Pseudomonadota > Gammaproteobacteria > Burkholderiales > Methylophilaceae > CABHOJ01. The sequence continues at coordinate 46,059 of CABHOJ010000062.1, read as the reverse complement.
CCGCGATCACTTCGAAGCCCCGGTCGTGATAGTCGTTGTAGGTCTTGATCAGGCCTGGCATCTCGGCGATGCAGCCGGGGCAATCGGTTGCCCAGAAGTTCACCAGCACGACCTGCCCATTCAGCGAAGAAAGGGGGATGGCCTTGCCCTCGATGGTCGTGAAGGTCACTTCCGGCGCCTTGGCTTTGTTGGTCAGGGAGATCGCGAGGAAGGCCAGCAACCCGAGGATGGCGATCGGTAAGATCCATTTGGTGGTTTTGCTTAGCATCTGTTTCGTCTTTTTCCTGTGAAAGCCACTCGGCGAAAAGGGGCAATTGTCGTGTCTTTTCCGTGATTTGTCATTAGTTGACAGGAACCGCAAGGTTATCTTGAAGGTCTCTCGCCATGATACAATGACATCTTTATCCATCAGCCGATTCATGACCGCCCGATTACGCGAAATCCCCTATAACTACACTTCATTCTCTGACCGTGAAATCGTCATTCGATTCCTGGGCGAAGAAATCTGGAATGTACTCAATGAACTCCGCGACGAACGCAAGACCGGGCGCTCCGCCAGGATGCTGTTCGAGGTCCTCGGCGATCTCTGGGTAGTCACACGCAATCCTTACCTGCAGGACGACCTGCTGGCCAACAAGAAACGCCGTAAAGCCCTGGTCGATGCCTTGCATCACCGTATCAAGGCCATCGACGAGCGCAGCCATGGTAACCCCAAGGTGCTCAAGCTGGTCATCGCGGCGCGTCAGGCCGTCACCGAATTCGAGAACGACTTCAAGCTCTCCGAGAACCTGCGCAAGAAGACGCTGGCGAAACTCGGCAAGATCACCCGCAAGGACAACATCCAGTTCGACGGCCTCGCACGCGTCTCGCATGTGACCGACGCCACCGACTGGCGCGTCGAGTATCCCTTCGTCGTCGTCAATCCCGACACCGAAGAAGAAGTCGCGGCCATCGTTAAAGCCTGTATCGAACTCGGCCTGACCATCATCCCACGTGGAGGCGGCACCGGTTACACCGGCGGCGCCGTGCCGTTGACCAAGCTATCGGCGGTCATCAATACCGAGAAACTCGATACGCTGGGCCGCGTCGAGATGCGCACCTTGCCAGGCGTCAATCGCCAGGTGCCGACCATACGCTGCGGCGCCGGCGTGGTGACGCGTCGTGCCATGGAAGCCGCGACCGAAGCCGGGCTGGAGTTCGCCTGTGACCCGACCTCGGCCGATGCTTCGTGTATCGGCGGCAATGTCGCCATGAATGCCGGCGGCAAGAAGGCCGTACTTTGGGGCACGGCACTGGATAACCTGGCCTCCTGGCGCATGGTGACGCCCGACGCCACCTGGATGGAGATCGAGCGCCTCGACCACAACCTCGGCAAGATTCACGACATCGACGTCGCCCGCTTCAAGATCAGCCGTTACGATGCGGACGGCAAGACCATGCGCGCCGAGCCGGAGATCCTCGAGATCCCGGGTCCAAGCTTCCGCAAGGTCGGCCTCGGCAAGGACGTGACGGACAAGTTCTTGTCGGGCCTGCCGGGCATCCAGAAGGAAGGCTGTGACGGTCTCATCACATCCGCCACCTTCATCCTGCATCGCATGCCCAAGCATGTGCGCACCGTCTGCCTGGAGTTCTTCGGCAATGTCGCGCTCGCCGTCCCGGCTATCGTCGAGATCAAGGATCACCTGGACGCTACCGAATCCACCCTGCTCGCAGGGCTGGAGCACATGGACGAACGCTACATCAAGGCGGTCGGTTACGCGACCAAGGCGAGCCGCGCCGAGCGCCCGAAGATGGTGCTGATCGCCGATATCGCCAGTGATGACGAGAGCGCCGTCGGCGAAGCCGCCTCGCACATCGTCCGGCTTGCCAATGCACGCGGCGGCGAGGGGTTCATCGCCGTGTCTGCCGAAGCGCGCAAGAAGTTCTGGCTCGATCGCGCGCGTACGGCCGCCATCGCCAAACATACCAACGCCTTCAAGATCAACGAGGACGTGGTGATCCCGTTGCCGCGCCTCGGCGATTATTCGGACGGTATCGAGCGTATCAATATCGAGCTCTCGATCGGCAATAAACTCAAGCTACTGGATGAATTGCAGGCATTCTTCGCCGGCGACCTGCCTCTGCATCAGGACGAGGACACCAGCGCCGATGCCGACACCGTCGAGACCAAGCGCATGCTGTCGCTAGGCTTGCTCAACCAGTTGCGTGAGCGCTGGACGACCATCCTGAACAATCTGGATGCGCCCGTCAGCCTGCTCGGTGAGGACGATGCCGCGCGCTACGGGCATTACGAGAACATCTTCCGTGCCGTGCAATCCTACGAGCTGCGCGTTTCCTGGAAGCGCGAGCTGAGGAAGCCGCTGCAGGAGATCTTCACCGGCAGGGCTTACCAGAAGATCCTTGAAAAATGCGAGGAACTGCAGAAGAAGATATTGAAGAGCCGCGTCTTCATCGCGCTGCACATGCACGCCGGTGACGGCAACGTGCATACCAATATCCCGGTCAATTCCGACGATTACGGCATGATGCAGGATGCGCATGCCGCCGTGGCACGCGTCATGGATCTGGCGAAAAGCCTCGATGGGGTGATCTCGGGCGAGCACGGCATTGGTATCACCAAGATGGAGTTCCTCGACGAGAAGACCATCGCCACCTTCGCTGAATACAAGCAGAAGGTCGACCCGGAAGGCCGCTTCAACAAGGGCAAGCTGATGGCCGGATCGGGCCTGGACAGCGCTTATACCCCATCCTTCGGCCTGCTGGAGCAGGAATCCATCATCATGGAGCAATCGGCCATCGGTGAGATCGCCGACTCCATCAGCGACTGTTTGCGTTGCGGCAAGTGCAAGCCCGTGTGTACAACCCATGTGCCACGCGCCAATTTGCTGTACTCGCCGCGCAACAAGATCCTGGGCACCTCGCTGTTGATCGAGGCTTTCCTGTACGAGGAACAGACGCGACGCGGTATCTCGCTCAAGCATTTCGACGAGTTCAACGATGTCGCCGACCATTGTACGGTCTGCCATCGTTGTCTGAATCCGTGCCCGGTCGATATCGATTTCGGTGACGTGTCGATCGCCATGCGTAACTTCCTGCGCGAACAGGGCAAGAAACACTTTAATCCTGGCACGACGTTGGCCATGACCTTCCTCAACATCAAGGACCCGATGACCATTAAGGTCATGCGTGCCGCGATGGTGGGATTCGGTTATCGTGCCCAGCGTTTGGCGCACGCGATCGTGGAAAAACTGGGTGTATCCAAGCTATACAAAAAGCGCCCTCCTGCGACCGTCGGTAAGCCCGAGATCAAGGCGCAGGTCATCCATTTCCTCAATCGGCCGATGCCCAAGAACATGCCGACCAAGACCTCGCGCGCTTTGCTCGGTATCGAGGACGACACCATGGTGCCGATCATCCGTAACCCGCAAAAGACCAACGACGATTCGGATGCCGTGTTCTACTTCCCGGGCTGCGGTTCGGAGCGGTTGTTCTCGACCGTGGGTCTGGCGACCCAGGCCATGCTCTATGAGGTTGGCGCGGTGACCGTGCTGCCGCCGGGTTACTTGTGTTGCGGTTATCCGCAGACCTCTGCCGGCAATCACGACAAGGGCCAGCAGATCACGGCGGAGAACCGTGTGCAGTTCCACCGGATCGCCAACACGCTGAACTATCTGGACATCAAGACCGTGATCGTCTCTTGCGGCACCTGTATGGATCAGCTGCAGAAGTACGAATTCGAGAAGATCTTCCCGGGCTGTCGCCTGCTCGACATCCATGAATACCTCATGGAGAAGAACATGAAGATCGAAGGCGTGACCGGGGTGCGATACATGTATCACGATCCATGCCACACGCCGATGAAGACCTACGCACCGCTCAAGGTCACCAATGCACTGATGAACACCGAAGTCGCATTGAACGACCGTTGCTGTGGCGAATCAGGTACCTTCGCCGTCGCACGTCCCGATATCGCGACCCAGGTCAAGATGCGCAAGCAAGAAGAGCTGGAGAAGGGCATGACCAAGCTTGGTCTCACGCCTGGGGCACCGGAGCAGGAGGTGAAGATCCTGACGTCCTGCCCATCCTGCCTACAGGGTCTGGCACGTTACGGTGAAGATACCGGGGTGCAGGCCGACTACATCGTGGTGGAGATGGCCAAGCACATCCTCGGCGAGAACTGGATGCAGGATTACGTGCACAAAGCCAACAACGGCGGTATCGAGAAGGTATTGCTGTAAGAGCCTGCAGGATAAAAAAGCCCGCGTCAGCGGGCTTTTTTGCGACCATATCGAGAGTTCACCTTACTCTCCGACATGCAACAGCAGGCCACGCTGCCGTGCTGCCCTGAAATACCCCAAGAAAGTCGCGATACCGCCAGCGAGATACAGTACGTTCAAACCTACGGCATAGGCTAGATGGTGCCAATTGAAGGTCTGATGCAACAGGAGTTCGCGCATGCCCTCGAACACATGACTGGCGGGCAGTGCCCAGGCCACCGGCTGAAGCCAGCCCGGCAACACCTCGACCGGGTAGTAGATGGCGCACAGGGGCTGGATGGCGAACACCGCGATCCAGGCCACACTCTCCGCGCCCAAGCCATAGCGTAGGACGATACCGGAAACGATCAGCCCGACGGCCCAACCCATGATGACCAGGTTGAGGAAAAAGGCGATCAGCGGCAACCCGAGATCGAAGATGTTGAAATGGAACAACGGGATAGCGACGATGGCCGCGCCGCCGACGCCGATCAGCGTGCGGATCAAACTCATGAGGATGAGCGAGGCCACCATCTCGTAGGGTCGCAAGGGGCTGACGAACAGGTGCCCGAGGTTGCGTGACCACATCTCTTCCATGAAGACGAGCGCGATCCCCAGTTGGCCGCGGAACAGCACATCCCAGAGCAATACGGCCGACAGCAGGATGCCCGCCGCCTGCGCGATATAACTGCTATTCGTCTGCAGGAACAGGGTGATGAACCCCCACAGGACCATCTGCACCGTCGGCCAGTAGACCATCTCCAGTACACGTGGCCAGGACTTGCGCATGAGGTAAAGATGGCGCAGTACCAGGGCGCCGATTCGGCGGGTGGAGAAATCGATGTCTTCGTGACTCATTTCGTGTGCAGCTCCCGATTGCGCGCGACGTCGATGAATACTTCTTCCATGCTGCTGCGGCCGTAACGATCGATCAGTCGATCGGGCGAGCCTGCGTCCACGATCTTGCCGCGTCGCATCATGATGACGTCAGCGGCCATGCGTTCCACTTCCGACATATTGTGCGAGGCGAGCAGTATGCTGGCGCCGGTGCGCTTCTGGTATTGCTCCAGATGCGTACGGATGGCATCTGCAGTATCCGGATCCAGCGATGCGGTGGGTTCGTCCAATAGCAGCAGTTCAGGTTCGTTGAGCAAGGATTTTGCCAAGGACACACGGGTCTTCTGGCCGGCGGAGAGTCGGCCATAGCGGCGGTCGAGCACTTCATCGAGGTTCAGTTCGCCAGCGATCCGGCGGATGCGCTGCTTGAGATCGGACAAGCGATAAAGATGCCCGTATACCGTGAGGTTCTCGCGCACGGTCAGTCGTTGCGGTAGATCCACGTAAGGCGAGGAGAAGTTCATGCGATGCAACAGTCGGTAGCGATGTTGCAGCATATCCTCTCCCAAGATGCGGATGCTGCCGGTGGTCGGCAACAGCAACCCTAATAACATGGCGAGCGTGGTGGTCTTCCCAGCGCCGTTTCCGCCCAGCAGAGCGGTGGTGACGCCATGGCGTATCTGCAGACTGATGTCGTCTACGGCACTGACTTGATCGAATACCTTGCTGAGACGGTGCGCCTCGATCACGTATCCCTGGTGCGATGCATTCAAAACAACCTCCAACACATGTTCACGCCGACTGCGTATAAAAGAATGGCAAACAGGCGTTTGAGTCGTTTTGCGGAGAAACGTTGCGCGAGGGTCGCACCTAAAGGCGCCGTGAAGCTGCTGGCGAGGGCTACGCCGGCGAACGCGGGCAAGTAGACGAAGCCGAGACTGTAGGGAGGCAAAGTCGTGTTGCCCCAACCCATGATGAGGTAACCCAGGGCGCCGGAGACGGCGATCGGCAAGCCGATCGCCGCGGAGGTCCCGATGGCGCGATGGATCGCGACATTGCAATAGACCAGGAAGGGGACCGACAGCGTGCCGCCGCCGATGCCCACCAGGCTGGAGATGATCCCGATGCACCCGCCGATCAGGCCCGTGCCGGCCTTGGTCGGTAACTGTCGGTGCGGTGAGGGCTTGAGATCGAGCGCCAGTTGGGTGGCCACCATCAGCACGAAGATCGCGAAGATGCCCTGGAGCGATGCGCTATGGATCTGCGTCGCGACCAGGCTGCCGAGCAAGGTGCCGATCACCACGCCGGGGACGATGTTGCGTACGACCATCCAGTCGACATGCTGCTTGTGATGGTGTGCCCGGGTGGAAGCGATCGAGGTGAAGATGATGGTCGCCATCGAAGTCGCCAGCGCCATGTGCATGACGTGGGCTTCGTGGAACTGCAGGCTGGTGAAGATCGTAACCAGGATCGGGACGATGATCAAACCGCCGCCGACCCCGAACAGTCCTGATAGCAGGCCCGCGATCGCGCCGCCGATCAGATAGAGCAGATATTCCATGGTGAGTGAATGGTACCGGCCGGAAGCGTAGGTGATCAGGTCCTGCGGGCTAGTCTGGCGAGCACTTCGCCCAGCGCGGAACCTTCCAGTTCGCCAGCGAGGGAAGCGAGCTCGGATGCTCCTTTAGCACTGATTTTTCGATGGATTTTAGGCTTAGCAGGGGGCTCAGATTTGACTTGCACTTGAACGCGAATTGCAGTAACTTCGATTCCTCGTTTTTGTAGCTTGGCCATCAGGCTCGGCAATAATAATTTGATCTTGGCCGCCACGGCGCCATGGTCGGTGTAGACCGTCAGTGTGCCTTGTTTCAAAGCACCTGCACGTGTCAGTGGCTTTAGGGAGTCCGGGCAGATCTCGGCCCACATTTTTTGCATGGCAGTCAGACTGTCTGCATGGTCGTATAGCGCCATGAGTCCGGCATCGTTCTTGAACAATGCATTGATACGACGCATGCTGTTGTGCCTCCCAAAGGGGAATGAATGAATATCATCTTTGTCTCGAACAACATGGCAAAAGCAAAGACGCTGACGTTGGCGCAAGCGGTTTTGCTGTTGGTCGCCATCGTGGCGACAGCGGTTGTCCTGACACTCACATTCATTCTGCCACAGGCCGACGGCAAGCACCAAGGCGTCAAGAACCTCCTCCCTAACCCGCTCAACTTCTCACTGCACAATCCCCAGGAACACCTAGACGCATTGGCCCTCCAGTTGGGTGAATTGCAGGCGCGTGTCATGCGCCTCGATGCCTTGAGCGACCGCCTATCGAAGCTGGCAGGCGTTAAAGAAAAGGATATGGCTCAGGAGCCTGCGCCCGGACGCGGCGGCCCTGAGGTCAACGCGGAAGGCATGACGGAAGCGCAGCTGCAGCAGAAGATCAGCGAACTGACGCAGGAGATCGAGCAGCGCAGCGATCACTTGAGCATGCTGGAAGCCCTGCTGCTGCAACAAAGCATGAAGAAGAACACTTTGCCCAGCAATACGCCGGTGAATGTGGGCTATAACTCCTCCAGTTACGGCTGGCGCATCGATCCCTTCACTGGTCGCACGGCATTCCATGAAGGTCTGGACTTCACTGCCGAGACCGGCACGCCCATCTACGCCTCGGCCGACGGCATCGTGGTCGCGGCGGAGCACACCCCCGACTATGGTAAAATCGTGAAGATCGATCATGGTTCCGGTCTGGAGACTCGCTATGCACATGCCTCCACGCTCCTGGTGAAGGTGGGCGAGCGTGTCAGCAAGGGGCAGGCGATCGCCCAGGTAGGCAGCACGGGCCGCTCGACGGGCGCGCATCTGCATTTTGAAGTACGACTCAATGGCGCTGCGCTGGACCCGAGAAAATATTTACGTAAAGTAAACTAAGCAGGAATATACAGGTACTAAGTCGTTGTATTTCTAATCTTCCAAAGTCAACCTTAAGGCTTCCGCATCGGCGGAAAGTTGGTGTTCTTTCATGTTATCCACGTTGTTCAAGAAAGTATTCGGTAGTCGCAACGAGCGGCTGGTCAAACAATACTCAAATAATGTTCGGCTCATCAATGAACTCGAGCCTGCCATGCAAGCGCTCACGGATGAGCAGCTGCGCGCCAAGACCGACGAATTCAAGCAACGTTACCAGAACGGCGAATCGCTGGAGAAACTGCTGCCCGAGGCCTTCGCCGTAGTGCGCGAAGGCGGCCGCCGTGCGCTGGAGATGCGCCATTTTGATGTGCAACTGATCGGCGGCATGGTGTTGCATGCCGGCAAGATCGCCGAGATGCGCACCGGTGAAGGCAAGACCCTGGTCGCAACCCTGCCCGCTTACCTGAATGCCCTCACCGGCAAAGGCGTGCACGTGGTGACCGTCAACGATTACCTGGCCAAGCGCGACGCCGAGTGGATGGCGCGTCTTTACAATTTCCTGGGGATGACAGTCGGTATCAATCTCTCCCAGATGCCGCATGCCGAGAAACAGCAGGCTTACGCCGCGGACATCACCTACGGTACCAACAACGAGTTCGGCTTCGATTACTTGCGCGACAACATGGTCTACACCGCGGATGAACGTGTGCAGCGTGCGCTCAACTACGCGCTGGTCGACGAAGTCGACTCCATCCTGATCGACGAGGCCCGCACGCCGCTGATCATTTCCGGCCAGGCCGACGACAGTGTCGATCTCTATACCCAGATGAACGGCATCGCCGCACAACTGATCCGCCAGGAGACCGAAGACGGCGAAGGCGATTTCTGGGTCGACGAGAAATCCCAGCAGGTCCTGCTCTCCGAGCAGGGTCACGAGCACGCGGAGAACCTGCTGTCGGAAGCCGGCCTGTTACCTGAGGGCGGTAGCCTCTACGATGCCGCCAACATCACGCTGGTCCATCATATGTATGCCGCCCTGCGTGCGCGTTCGCTGTTCCATCGAGATCAGCACTACGTGGTACGCGATGGCCAGATCGTGATCGTGGACGAATTCACCGGCCGCATGATGACCGGTCGCCGCTGGTCTGACGGCCTGCATCAGGCGGTGGAGGCGAAAGAAGGCCTAGCGATCCAGAAAGAGAACCAGACGCTGGCGTCGATCACCTTCCAGAATTATTTCCGCATGTACGGCAAGCTCTCCGGCATGACCGGTACCGCCGACACGGAAGCGTACGAATTCAACCAGATCTACGGCCTGGAGACGGTCGTCATCCCGACGCATCGCGTCATGCAGCGTAAAGACCACATGGACAAGGTCTACCGCACGGCGAAAGAGAAGTACGATGCGGTGATCGCGGATATTGTCGAATGCAAGAAACGTGGCCAGCCGGTCCTGGTCGGCACCACCTCCATCGAGAACTCGGAGCTGATCTCGGAGTTGCTGAATAAGGCCAAGCTCGAACATCAGGTCTTGAACGCCAAACAGCACGAGCGAGAAGCACAGATCATCGTGCAGGCAGGTCGCCCAGGGGTCATCACCATCGCGACCAACATGGCAGGCCGCGGTACCGACATCGTGCTAGGCGGTAACCCGGAACCCGATATCGCCGCTGTCCGTAGCGACGAGAAACTCGGCGATGCCGAAAAAGAAGCACGTATCGCCGCCATCAAGGCCGATTGGCAGAAGATCCACGAAGCCGTCCTGAATGCAGGCGGCCTGCACATCATCGGTACCGAACGCCATGAGTCGCGTCGCGTGGATAACCAGTTGCGCGGTCGTTCCGGTCGTCAGGGCGATCCTGGCTCCAGCCGTTTCTACCTCTCTCTGGAAGACCAGTTGCTGCGTATCTTCGCTTCCGATCGTGTCTCCGCCATCATGGAGCGCCTGAAGATGCCGGAAGGCGAGGCCATCGAGCATCCATGGGTGACCCGTGCGATCGAGAACGCGCAACGCAAGGTCGAAGGCCGCAACTTCGATATCCGCAAGCAATTGCTGGAATATGACGATGTCGCCAACGATCAGCGCAAGGTGATCTACCAGCAACGCAACGAACTGCTGGAAGCGACCGACGTCGCCGAGACCATAGCCGCGATGCGCCAGGACGTCATCATCGACGTCATCGCCACCCATATCCCGCCCGGAAGCGTAGAAGAGCAATGGGATGTCGAAGGGCTGGAAAAAGCCCTGATGGCCGATATCGGTCTCGAGATGCCTGTGCAGAAGATGCTGGAAGAGAATCCGGACTTGCACGAAGAGACCTTGCGCGAACGCATCCTGGAAAAGGCGGAAGCCAATTATGCCGCCAAGGAAGCGCAGGCATCTGCCGACGTCATGCGTCAGTTCGAGCGTGCTGTCATGCTGCAAAGCCTCGATAACCACTGGCGTGAGCATCTGGCGGCGCTGGACCACCTGCGTCAGGGCATCCATCTGCGCTCCTACGCACAGAAGAACCCCAAGCAGGAATACAAGCGGGAAGCCTTTGAACTCTTCGCTGCCCTGCTCGACACCGTGAAGCGTGAGGTCACCCAAGTCACCATGCTGGTGCAGGTGCGCAGCGAGGCGGATGTCGAAGCGGTGGAGAAACCCGCCGAGCCGGAGAATGTACGCTATCAGCACGCCGACTATGACGATGCGCTGGGCAACACCGCCGAGCCGCAGGACGCGATCCGCCCGTTCGAGCGCGAAGGCATCAAGGTCGGCAGGAATGAGCCATGCCCTTGCGGGTCCGGCAAGAAATACAAACAGTGTCACGGTAAGCTCAGCTAAGCCTAGTGACGCACTAAGCAAGTCCCGCCTAAAACCCTGTTGCGCGAGTAGCGGGGTTTTTTATCGTCTGCGATCGCAGGCGTTTTCCAGATCCGCTCCCCAAAACAAGGCGCAAGCACCATCAAGGCTCTTGGCACAAGTCTTGCGACTTACCCATCGTAACGTGTGGCTGATACCTAATGGCGGGTATCGGAATGCCACCAGATGCAGCGTGAACATTGGCCTTGTGCGTATACGGGACGAAACGACAGACGTTCGATTCCGATCAGGACGCAGTGCACGAGAATCGCGCAGCATCTGCAAGACCCCGCCACAAAATGGGGCATGTTGTTAAAAGACAATGCCGTTTTGATAAACAACAAGGTAAACGTGGTAACAATGGAAAATAACGTCAGTACCGAATTCCTGCGTCAACGTCGCGCAGTCCACCATGGTCTTTGCTCCGTGCTGAGCGAAGACGAAGCGATCACCGTCCTCAATCAGTGGGTCAGCCACATCGGCAGTTCGGGTTCCGTATTCAATGGCCTCAATGTCTTCGTCCGCAATGTCTGTACGCAGCTTGGCAAGAGCGAACTGCAGCGCGAGATGCTGCAATCCATCAATCGCGCCCTTATGGCCAAAGAGGAAGAGCTGCGCGCTGCGCCGGATCTCTCTGGCGTAAAGCCCATTCCAGAAAAAACCAAAGCCAAGCCGGTCAGCACGAAGGAGGCGGTCGTCGACGTCACCGAGAACGGTATCGATACTGCCGAGTTCGACAGTTTCCAAGGCCTATTCAACGCGCTCATGGAACAAGTCGCGAGCCAAAGCGACAGTTTGGCGCTGGACCTGCGCGTCTTCGTGCAACAAGTGGTCGAGAACCTGCCCTGGTCCGAAGCGCAGCATGAGCAGATGCTGAAGTTCATCGAGTCCGGACGTACTGTCCAGACCCGTACTTACCGTCCCGGCCAACTCAAGGCGCTGATGGGGCATATCCGTATCTGGCTGACGGATAACTTGGGTGAAACGGCAAGCGGGCGTACCGTAGACATGGCGATCAGCCAAGCCGAACAAGCAGCGACCAATAAGCGCTACCCATGCAAACAGTTTTTCTAACCTATTTTCCGGGCAGCAATATTTTTGAGATGTATCCATCTATGAGTAAGCGAGGCCAGCAATGAACGTTTTCAAGCAATCATCGGGGAGTGGCAACTGGCTGCTGTTGCTAGGGGTGCTGGGGTTCGGTCTGTGGATGCCCATGCAAACACAGGCTGAAGAGTTTGCGGCAAGCGAACCGAAATCGCTGTATCGCGAGGCGTTCACCCGGTTCGAGAGTTCCGTCAAGCCGATCCAGGTCGCAGCCGCGGACACGACGCTCGCAGCCGCTGAAGAGGTCGTGGTGGAGCAGGAGGTGCCTGCGGACGGGGCGGAAGCCACGCCACCGGAGATGGAGAGCCCGGTCGCGGCAGAACCTGCGCCTGTGCCCGAGCCCATGCCAGTGGCAGAACCTGAAGAGGCCGCAGCACCCAGTGCGCCTTACATGGTCGCCGCCGATCAGATCGATGCCGGCAACACGGCCTGGATGATGACCTCAGCAGCGCTTGTGCTGTTGATGACGATCCCTGGCCTGGCGCTCTTCTATGCCGGCATGGTGCGCAAGCGTAACGTGCTGTCCACCACCCTGCAGAGTTTCACCATCTGCTGTCTGATCACGGTGGTCTGGGTGATCGCAGGTTACAGCCTGGCCTTCACCCCGAACAACCTTTACATCGGCGGTTTCGATCGCATCATGCTCGACGGGCTGTCGTTCATGAACGCCGAGGGGCAGATATCCGTCAGTCATATCGCCTCCACTATCCCGGAGTCGGTGTTCATCATGTTCCAGCTGACCTTTGCCATCATCACCCCGGCGCTCATCACCGGCGCGTTCGCGGAACGCATCCGCTTCCCGGCGATGGTGGTCTTCATGGTGCTCTGGTCCTTGCTGATCTATGCGCCTGTCGCGCACTGGGTCTGGGAACCAGGTGGCTGGCTGGCGAGCCAGGGCGTACTGGATTTTGCCGGTGGTACCGTGGTCCACATCAATGCCGGTGTAGCAGGCCTGATGTGCGCTTATGTCCTGGGCCCACGCCATGGCTACGGCAAGGAACCGTTCCCACCCTATAACCTGATCTATACCCTCATCGGCGCTTCCTTGCTGTGGGTGGGCTGGTTCGGTTTCAATGCCGGTTCCGCCGTCGCCGCTGACGGCCGTGCCGGCATGGCTATGCTGGTGACGCAAGTCGCGACGGCTGCAGCGGTGCTGACCTGGATGGCGATCGAGTGGATCCGTAGATCTCGCGCCACCTTGCTCGGCGCATGTTCCGGCGCCATCGCCGGCCTGGTCGCCATCACACCGGCTTCCGGTTTTGTCGACCCGAAAGGTGCACTGATCATCGGCGTCGCTGCCGGTCTCTTCTGCTATTGGGGCGCGACTGGACTCAAGCGCGTGCTGGGTGCGGATGACGCGCTTGATGTGTTCGGTATCCACGGCGTCGGCGGTATCGTCGGCGCTATCCTCACCGGCGTGCTCGCCAGCAAAGCCATCGGCGGTGTCGAGGGTGACCCGATGGTGCAATGTATCGGTGTGATCGCGACCTTGCTATATAGCGGTATCGGTACGCTGATCATCCTCAAGCTGATCGACTGGACCATGGGGCTGCGCGTCTCGACCGAAGACGAACAGGATGGTCTCGATATCTCCCAACATGCTGAAAGGGTGCTGTGATGACTGAAGCTGAAAAAACCGGGATCGCCGCTCACCTCTATGTCACCTTGCGTCGTAGCGCCAATCGGGTGATCGATGTCGAGTGGATGAGCAAGAACGAAGAGTATGCACGCGAGGTGATCCACCTGGCGCGCCAGCAGGGCTCCGAGGAATTGAAGCATTACGCCGACCGTTATGAGGAACTGGTGTTCGGCGTGACGTCGCCGGTCGCCCCCATCGTCAAACCCGTTGTCGTCGAGACGACAACGGATGTCGGTAACGTGCCGGTGTTCGAGGAGCCGGATGAAGAAGACCTGCCTTCTACCGCCAGCCGCTATATCGGCGCCTTGAGATAACGCTGTCGCGACACCGGCCCTGAAACGGGGCCGGCATTTTCGATATAATGTCGCTTTGTCATTTCTGAATTGGCGTGGTCATGAGTGTGCTGGAATCGAGCGGTGAAGAGGTGCAATCCCCCTGCGTGGGGATTTGCGCGATGAGTGAAGAGACGGGGTATTGTCTCGGTTGCTATCGGACGATCGACGAGATCCGTCAATGGTGGGACATGAGCAACGCCGAGCGTCGCCAGACCGTCGAACAATGCGAGCAACGCCAGATCGACCTCGCTGTATTCGACTGAGTGAGGCTAGCAGGCTGACAGACTGAACGATAGAAGCCTGAAGTGATCTACAGAAAGCCGGACGCGTCCGGCTTTTTTGTTTACACTGCCGCATTCTTGAACAGGACATCACCCATGCTGAAAATCGCCATCACCACCGTCATCCTGCTGGCCGCGACCAGCGCGCAAGCTGCTGATGGTTATGTCTCAGGTCTTGGTGCCCAGACCTGCGCCGAGGTGAACGCCAGTCTTCAGGAAAAGACCCTGACCGCGCAGGAAGCACGTCACTGGGTCCAAGGGTATTTCTCCGGGGCTAATGTCGTGCATGGTGCGCGCTCCAAGCGTGGGAACGTCAATGCCGGTAGCACCATGTTGCCGGACCGCATCATGCAGATGGTGATGGCCAAATGCGAGGCGAATCAGGCCGAGGCTTTCTCGAAAGCCGTCAACGATGTCTATTTCGAACTGGTCAGCACCGACCGCTAGGCATGCCGTAGGCTAGGGCATATCACTCGGCTAACTTCACGCAGTTCCTGCCCGCGGCCTTGGCGTCATAGAGTGCCTCGTCAGCACTCTTGATCAGGCTCTCGCAGCTTTCGCCATCCGCCGGGTAATTCGATACCCCGAAAGACGCCGTCACGCTGTCCAGTGGTTTCCCTTTATAGATGAACTCGTGCTGGGCGATCGCCGCGCGCATCAGCTCCGCCCGGTTCGCCGTGATCTGCTTGGTTGCCCCCGGCATGACCATGATCAGCTCCTCGCCACCATAGCGGCAGGCGATATCGCCGAGCCGCAGTTTTGAACGCAGCAATTCAGCCATCTCCTGCAGCACGAAATCCCCTGCGTCATGCCCATGGGTATCGTTGTACTGCTTGAAATGATCGATATCCAGCATGATGATGCCGAGGTTCTGGTTGTTGCGCTGGCTGTTAGAGAGTTCGCGCGTCAGGGTCTCTTCCAGGTAACGACGATTGAATAACGTCGTCAGCGGATCGCGCACGGAGCGGCTACGCAGGGCTTCGCGCAGTTTCAGACTGACCAGCGCCATCGCCAGGTTATCGGCAGCCATCGCGATCAGGCGGGTCACCGATTCGGGTGACCGGGGCACCGCTGCCGCCCGGCCATCCCCTAGCGTTACGGACAATACGCCGATCATCTCGCCTTGGGCGATCACCGGCGCACAGACATACCCATGCTCGCAGCGTCCCTGGATATGGTTGCAGACGATGACGTTGTCGGTGCCATCCGTGCTATGCAACTTGCCTTGCCGCAGGCCCCAGCAATCGTCGGGTGAGATGACAGGGGGTGGTGGCCGATTGTCACTGCCCCAATGGACCACGGCGTCGACTGTGGTATGGCTCTCATCGAACAGGTAGAGCACGCCGGAATAGTCGGCGAAGATCTTCTTGGCGTAATGCTGGATGATGGCGTGCGTCTCTTCCAGTGAGCGACAGACCTGCAGGTAGGAGTTGAGCTCATTGATGAACTGCATCTCGCGGTTGTGCTGTGCCATTTCCAGCTGGGATAACCGTAACTGGTTCTCGTGGTTCTTGCGGTCGGTGATATCGGTCGAGGAGCCGATGAAGCCCGCGAACTTGCCTTCCTTGTTGATGTAGGGCTCGCCCGTATCCAGCACGTAACGGTACTGGCCATCGGCGCGCCGCAACCGGTATTCCATATCGAAATGCTGGTGGTTGGCGAACGCCTCGTTGAAGATGGTCATGCACGGCTCGAGGTCGTCCGGATGCAAGGCCGTGATCCAGGCGTCACCACCGATCTGGCCAGCCTCCTTCTCGCGGCCGACGAAACGTTTCCATTTGGAATTGGTGAAGACGACCTTGCCATCGGCATTGGTGAGCCACAGCATCACCGGGGCATCTTCAGCGACGATACGGAAATCCGCTTCCTGTGCGCTCTCAGCCGGCTTGGCGATCGGCGCGATCTTGTTCTTGTCCATCAAGTCTTCTCCTCTACGACTTAAGACTCCCCGGAGATGTCAGGTATTGGCGTTTACCCAGCTCTGTAGGTATTCATCGCAGGTTGACCGGGTAGCAGGGCACGCACCGTCTTATTTGATACAGACGGCACGCACCTGCTTCATGTCCGTGATGCCCTGCAGTACTTTTTCGATGCCGTCCTGCTTCAAGGTGCGCATCCCGTCTTCCAGCGCCGTGGCGAACATCTCGGCCACGCGCGCATGTTCCTGGATGTTCTTCTTTACGGCATCCGTACCTTCTAATAGTTCATGCAGGCCGACCCGACCCTTGTAGCCCGAACTGTTGCATTTATCGCAACCGGTCGCCTTGTAGAGGGTGAGCTGGCCCTTGTCGTTGCCGAAACTCTTCACCCAGTTCTGGTAGACTGCCTTGTAGGCGGCTTCCGGATCCTTCTTCCAAGTGCTGGTATTCTTCAATTCCTCGCAATACTCGTTGAGCATGCTCTTGATCTCTTCCGGCGCCGGCGTGTAGGGCTTCTTACATTCGCAAAGGCGTTTGCCCAGACGCTGTGCCAGGATGCCGAGCAGGGCATCGGCGAAATTGAAGGGGTCCATGCCCATGTCCAGCAAGCGCACGATGGATTCCGGCGCGCTGTTGGTATGTAGCGTGGCGAACACCAGGTGGCCGGTGAGAGAGGCCTCGATGCCGGTCGAGACCGTTTCCTTGTCGCGCATTTCGCCGACCATGATGACGTCAGGGTCGGCACGCAGGAACGCCTTCATCACCATGGCGAAATCGAGGCCGGCCTTTTTGTTGACCTGCACCTGACGCAAGCCCTTCTGCGTGATTTCGACCGGGTCTTCCGCCGTCCAGATCTTGGTCTCCGGCGTATTGATATAGCCGAGCGCGGAATGCAGCGTCGTGGTCTTGCCGGAGCCGGTGGGGCCGCAGACGAAGAACAGGCCGTAAGGCTTGGCGACCAGCTCCTTCAGTTTTTTGTTGTTGTGCTCTGACAGGCCGAGTTTATCAAGCGGGATCGGTTTGCCGGCGGCCAATATCCGCATGACGATATCCTCGATGCCGCCTGCGGTAGGGATGGTCGCCACCCGTAATTCGATATCGAGCGGGCCGTACTTCTTGAACTTGATCTTGCCGTCCTGCGGTTTGCGTCGCTCGGCGATATCGAGGTCGCACATGATCTTGATGCGGGCGATGATGGCATTGCGATAACTCGGCGGGATCTCGATGTAATTGACCAGCGTACCGTCCTTGCGGAAGCGCACCTCGGTCTTGCCTTTGTCCGGATAGGGCTCGATATGGATGTCCGATGCGCCCTGGTTATAGGCATCGATGATGATCTTGTTCACCAGCTTGACCAGCTCGTTGTCCGCCGCGGCCGAGATGTCTTCGGCACCGATCCCCCCTGTGTCTTCCTCATCCTCGCCCATGGTCGACAGGATGTCGTCGATGTCTCCGGACAGGCTGTTCACGCCGTAGAACTGATTGACGGTATTGGTGAAATCGCGATGCAGGCAGACTTTATAGGTGATCTTGGCGTGGCGCGGGAAGATGTTGCTGACGATGCGCGAGGCGCGGACTTTCTCCGGGTCTGCGGTCAGGATTACCAGACCTTCTTCCTTAGTCTCGTCGATCGGTAGCCAGCCGTTGGATAGGACATAATCGGGTTTCAGGTTCTTCAGCAGATCCATCGGTTTCACGCGGTCGACCTTGAACGGTTCCAGCGGCACACCGAAGAATGTGGAGAGCGATTTGCCGATATCCGTCGGTTTGACCTGGAACTCTTCGATCAGGACTTCCTCCAGATCCTTGCCCTTCTTGCGCGCGGAGCGTTGCGCGAGTTCGAGTTCGGTGCTGGAGATGATGCCTTCGGTGACCAGGGTGTCGAATTTGGTCTTCACGACGCCGATCGGCGCCTGGCGCTGATTGAGTGCGATGGCCAGGGTCTTCGCCAGCTCCGGCGCACCTTCTTCCGCCATCTGCGGGAAGGGTAGGCCGGACATGGTGTTGATCACCTGCACCACGCCCATGAGGGCGCCGTCTTCCTGACTGAGGATAGGGAAGATCAGCATCTGCTTGGTGCGGAAACCGGTCTTCTTGTCGACCTCCTTGAGGAAGTGGATCTCCGGGCTGATCCTTTCCAGTTCGGCGTCGTCGTAGACGTCCGCGATGTTGAGGATGGTCTTGTTGAAGGCGACATAGCCCGCGATACTCTGTGGGTTGATGGCGAGCTTCAGTTCCTTGAATTCGTTAAGCCCGGTCTTGACCTTGGAAACGATGGCGGAGTTGTCTTCATTGGTCACATAGAGTGTCAGTCGCTCGGCTTCGAATAGGGCGCGGATGTCCTGGCTGACTTCGAGGATGATCTCGTCGATATTGCGTGTGGCGTGGATCTTGTTGGTGACCGCTTGCAGCTTCTTGGTGAAGGCAAGTTTGTTGCCCATCTCGGCGAGGCTGGCCGCTTCTTTTTCTTGAACAATGGCGGGATTATTCATGCGCGTTAACCTTATGAGCGGAAAACATTTTTGATATGCCAACACTATCACAGCGCGCCTCAAAGTCAATTGAACGCGTGACCTGAATAACGGCTTTGAATGCGGTAAAATCGGATTTTTGCCATCCTGATCGAAAGTCACCATGCCAGTGAAATTATCTGCGCCGCAGGCGCATGACCTTCTGCCCGTGCGCGGCGTCCAGCTGGGTATCGCCAAAGCCGGTATCCGTAAACCCGATCGCAAGGATATGCTGGTGATGAAGCTGGCGGAGGGTACACGTGTGGCGGGGGTATTCACCAAGAACCGCTTCTGTGCCGCCCCGGTGACCTTATGCAAGGAACATCTATCGCAACAGACCGAGATCCGCGCCTTGGTCGTCAACACCGGCAACGCGAATGCCGGGACAGGCGAGTCGGGCATGCAGAATGCCCGTACCACCTGCGCGGAGCTGGCGAACCTCCTGGGATGTTCAGCAGCACAGGTATTACCGTTCTCGACCGGCGTCATTCTCGAGCCCCTGCCCATGGATCGCCTGCTGGCTGGGTTGCCGGGCTGCGTCGCCAACCTTGAGGAAGACCGCTGGCTGGATGCGGCGGAAGCCATCATGACCACTGATATCGTCGCCAAAGGCGTATCGAAACAAGTCACGATCGGAGGCAAGGCCGTCACCATCACCGGCATCTCCAAAGGTTCCGGCATGATCCATCCGAACATGGCGACCATGCTGGGTTACATCGCGACCGATGCTGCCGTCAGCCAGGCGATGCTGGAAAACATCATCCACCATGCGGTGAACCGGTCGTTCAACTGCATCACTGTAGATGGCGATACCTCGACCAACGATTCGTTAATCCTGATGGCGACGGCTCAAGCCGGTCACGCCGAGATCGTTTCGGAGACCGATGCCGATTTCCTGACACTGCGGGACGCCATGACCGAAGTGGCTACCCTGCTGGCGCAAGCCATCGTGCGCGACGGGGAAGGCGCGACCAAGTTCATGACCATCCAGGTCGAAGCCGGCAAGGACGAAGAAGAATGCCGCAAGGTGGCCTATGCCATCGCGCACTCACCTTTGATCAAGACCGCGTTCTTCGCTTCGGATCCCAATCTCGGCCGTATCCTCGCTGCGATCGGGTATGCCGGGATCGACGATCTCGACGTCTATAAGCTCAGCCTGTATCTAGGCGATGTGCTGGTGGCCGAGCAAGGTGGCCGCGCAACCAGTTATGAAGAGGCACAAGGTGCGGCGGTCATGCAGGCGTCGGACATCACCGTACGCGTCGTCCTCGCGCGCGGCCATGCCCAGGCGACAGTCTGGACCTGTGATTTCTCCTACGATTACGTGAAGATCAACGCGGATTATAGGAGCTGATGCATGGCGAATGCCGACCATATCCTACAGCGTGTCGACGGGTTGCTCACCCGTCTTGAAGGGCTGATGCAAGGTGCACCCGCGGTCCCCGATTGGTCTGCGCTGGCCTGGCGCTGGCAGCACAATGGGGGGCGCGGCTACATGGAGCCGGTGGCGTTCCCGCACCAGATCACGCTGGAAGATATCCATAACGTCGATGAGCAGAAGGCGGCCATCGTGCAGAACACCGAGCAATTCGTCAAAGGCTACACGGCGAATAACGTCTTGCTCACCGGCGCGCGCGGCACGGGGAAATCCTCCCTGGTGAAGGCCTTGCTCAGTAAGTTCTCCAAACATGGTTTGCGCATCGTCGAAGTCGACAAGCAGGATCTGACCGACCTGCCGCAGATCACAGCCTTGCTGCGCGCCCGCGAGGAGCGGTTCATCGTCTTCTGTGACGACCTGTCGTTCGAGTCCGGCGAACCCGGTTACAAAGCCTTGAAAGTGGTGCTAGACGGCTCGGTCGCGACCACCTCGGATAACATCCTGGTCTATGCCACCTCCAACCGGCGACACCTGATGCCGGAATATATGGCGGAGAACCTCGAGACCAAGTATCAGGGCGACGAGATCCGCCCCGCGGAAGCGGTCGAGGAGAAAGTCTCCCTGTCCGACCGTTTCGGCATCTGGCTCTCCTTCTATCCGTTCGCACAGGACGAATACCTGGTGATCGCAGAACAATGGCTCAAACATTACGGCATCAAGGGCTTCGACGACCAGACGCGCGGCGCAGCCTTGCAGTGGGCGTTGACCCGCGGTTCGCGCAGCGGGCGTTCGGCGCATCAGTTCGCCCGCGATTTCGCCGGCCGCGCGGCGTTGGCTGCCAAGAAATAACCTAACTGCATGACACAAGACACAATGGCAATCGTGCACGCCGCTGTCGCCGTGCTGCAGCGCAGCGATGGCAGCGTGTTGCTCGGCCAGCGCCCGGAAGGTAAGCCGTGGGCCGGCTGGTGGGAATTCCCGGGTGGCAAGATCGAGGATGGCGAGACGCCGCTGCGTGCGCTTGAGCGGGAGTTGCACGAAGAGCTCGGGATCGAGGTCACCGAGGCGACACCCTGGCTGACCCGCACGTTCGCTTACCCGGAACGTACCGTACGCCTAAATTTTTTCATGGTGCGGCAATGGCAGGGTGAACCGCACGGACGAGAAGGGCAGCAATTGTCGTGGCAACAGCCTGCGGTATTGACGGTCGCGCCACTGCTGCCGGCGAATGTGCCCATCCTCGGGGCCTTGCAGCTACCCAGCACCTATGCGATCTCCAATCTAGCCGAAATGGGCGAAGCCGGATTCATGACCGCGCTTGCGCAGGCGTTCGACCAAGGCCTGCGCTTGCTGCAGTGGCGTGAGAAGCAACTGTCAGGCGAAGTGCAACTCCCTCTATTGCAGCGTGTGGTGGCCATGGCGAATGCCTGTGGCGCACGCGTGCTGGTGAACACGGATATCGACCTCGCGAGACGATCCGGTGCCCATGGGGTGCATCTGACCGCGGCTGCATTGATGTCCATGCGGCAAAAGCCGGAAGGCTTGCTTTGTGCCGCCTCTTGCCATAACACAGCGGAGCTTGCACATGCTGCAGCACTGGCACTGGATCTCGTCGTGCTCTCGCCTGTGTTGCCCACCGCCAGCCATCCCGGCGCAAACACCCTGGGCTGGTCAGCATTCGCCGAGATGGCCGCGGGCTTGCCGATGCCGGTCTACGCACTGGGCGGGATGCGGCCACAGGATCTGCAAACGGCATGGCAGCACGGGGCCCATGGCATCGCCATGCAGCGAGCGGGCTGGAATGAATAAACGATACGCAGTCGGATTGGCCCTCGCGGTGATCCTCTCGGTCATCGGTGCGTTGACTTATCTCCGCCAAGCGGCATCCCCTACCGTCTTACAGGCCATGGGTTGCCCCGACATTGTCCGCGGATGTTCGGGTGCCGGATTGATGGTGCGCATGGACCGCGTGCCGCAAGTCATGCGTCCGTTCAAACTGACGGTGCATGCGGATGCGATGGATACGGAAACGGTGGACGGCATGGAAGCCAGTTTCCAGATGGCTGGCATGGAGATGGGATTCAATCGTTATAGATTGCAGCAGCGCGGCGCAAGCGATTGGGATGCGGAAGTGACCTTGCCGGTCTGCGTGCGGGATCGCAAGGACTGGCTGATGCTGCTGGATGTGCGGCAAGGGCAGGCGCGCCGGCAGGTCGCGATCAGTTTTAGAACAGAGTGATGTGAGAGGGCGGAGTGGCTATACCCCCCAACATGGCGGGATTAGTCGGCAGTACGTTTGATCGGCGAGATCAGGTGCTGGGTGCTGGTCTTGCCGGCGCTGTCCTTGAAATGCAAGGTGTAGTCCACCGACTCTCCGACTTTCAGCGGTTTCTTCAGGTCGAACAACATCAGGTGAAACCCGCCAGGTGCCAGCTTTTCCGGCTGGTTGGCTTTCAATGGCAGGGTTTCCAGCATGCGCATCTGCATCACCCCGTCCTTCATGGTCATGCTATGGATCTCGACACTCCCGGCTACCGCACTCTCCACCCGTTCAAGCGCCATATCCGTTTTACTTTGCAGCGTCATGTAGGCAGCGCCGACTTGCTGACCCGGAGCGGTCGCACGGGTCCATGCGTGCGTGATCTCTACCTCTTCCGCGGCCACGGCGGTGAGGCTGATGAAAGCGAGCAAACTGGTCGAAACAATGGCAAAGCGCATCATGGCAATCCTCAATCTCAGTCTTCCGGAAAGTCTTCGGGTTTGAGCGGTGCCGGGATGCGATAGTTCTCGCTCGCCCATTGCCCAAGATCGATCATCTTGCAACGCTCGCTGCAGAACGGCCTGAAAGGATTGTCGGTGGAGTACTCGGAGACGTTGCCGCATTGCGGACAGGTGACTAGCGGCTTTTTCTTGGGGGGCGTTACAGGTTGCACAGTGTCAGTTTGAAGTGGATGTCCATGTCGCACTGCCGTGGTTTTTGTGCAGCGTCCAGACTATTGAAACGGATATTGATGGCGTATTTGTTGGCACTGACCTCTGGGAAGCAGGCGACATCCTCATCGAGTTCGATGCGCATCATCTGGGCCGGTTTGGCGCCGCCCAGCATCTGTTGGTAGCTGCCATGCAGCGCGACCATCTTGGAAGTGGCACCGCTGCCGCGCAGGATATGCAGGATGATGCGCAAGGCCTCGTGCACCGGCATCAATGGTTCCAGCCATTTCTCCAGGTCGCTGCGACGGCGTGTCTCATCGAGGCCCAGCCAGTAGTGATAGGAAGGGACATCGAACTCGCAAACGCCGCCGGGAATGCCGGCGCGTTGCTTGATGCTCATGAGCCATTCGTTGTCGCGCAGGGTCTGGCCCAGCTTTACGGTATTGCTGCGCAAGGCCAGTGCGGTGGTCTCGATCTGGCTGATGACGTCGTTCAGGACTTGCTCGGCGATGGCGGGGTTGCCGCGCAGCCCGTTCATCACGATCTTCTGGCGATCCAGTTCCTGCAAGAGGTCGGTCTTCAATTCGGCGCGATCGATGACATCCAGCATCTGGAACAGCGAGATCAGGGCGCAGTGGTGATTGAATTCGTGCGATTGGTCGAGATTGTGCAGAACCTTGACGAACAGATCCTCCAGCCGCAGTAGCGTGCGGATACGTTCATTGAAGGGATAGTCGTAGCTGGGCACGAGGTTTTTTTACCGGCTAATCGAAGTTAGCTCTGAAAATCTTGCTCTGGAAAGGTTGCGGTGAATTATGAAATTTAATCGCTAAGTAAGCAAGCTTGCATGTATTTTTCATGGAGTTCTTTGACTTTTTCGGCCAATGCATCGATTGAACCGTTGTTCTCGATAATGTCGTTCGCCAATGCGCGACGATAGCTGCGGGAAGCTTGTGCGGCGATGATGGCGCGCACGGTATGTTCCGTCATGCCGTTACGGTTCATGGTGCGACTGATCTGCAACGATTCGTCGCAATCCACCAGCAGGATCCGCTTGACCAGACCGGAATAGCGATTAGTCTCAAAGAATAGGGGGATGGCCAGGATCTGGTAGGGCGCTTCACGATTCTGGTCGAGTTCGCGCAACGCATGGCTGTGGATCACGGGATGCAGGATGGCTTCCAGTTTCTTGCGGTCGTCATCATTGGCGAAGATACGCTCGCGCATCGCCGGGCGGTTCAATGCACCGTCTTCCGTCAGGAAATCCCGTCCGAATGCATCAGCGATCTTCTCCATGATGGGCTGGCCGGGGCCGGTCAGCCTGCGAGAGATGACGTCGACATCAACAATAGGCACCCCCAGCGACGCGAATATCTTCGCGGCTTCACTCTTGCCCGCGCCGATTCCGCCAGTCAGTGCAACGACATACATGATGTTCAACCTCCCAAATAGAATTGCGACAACTGCGGTCCGAAGAACAGGGCCGCGATACCACCTAAAGCAAGATAAGGTCCAAACGGCATGGGGATGTCCCGTCCGCGCTTGGCCAATACGATCAGTCCGATCCCGATCAGCGAGCCGGCCAGCGAGGACAGCAGGATCACAGCGGGCAACAATTGCCAGCCGAACCACGCTCCGATCGCCGCCAGTAGCTTGAAGTCGCCGTAGCCCATCCCTTCCTTGCCGGTGACCAGCTTGAACAGCCAGTAGACCGACCACAGCACGAGATAGCCTGCGACCGCCCCGATGACGGCCGACTGGATGTCGGTGAACCCGCCGTTGAGGTTATATAGCAGTCCCAGCCATAACAGCGGCAGGGTGATGTCGTCAGGCAGTAGCTGCGTATCGAAATCGATGAACGTGAGTGCGATGAGGGCGAACATGAACACCCAAGCCGCAACTGCCATCGACGAATAGCCGAATTTCCAGCTGATCAACCCGGCCAACAATCCTGTGAGCCCCTCGATGAAGGGATAGCGCAGGCTGATCGGTTTCTTGCAGCCGGCGCACTTGCCGCCCAGCAACGCATAACTCAGCAACGGGATGTTCTGCCACGCACTGATCGCCTGACCGCAGCCGGGACAGGCCGAACGTGGTACCACCAGGTTGTATCGGGGCAACGGCGCGACCTCCTCGCCTCTCAATTCCTGACAGTTCATGTGCCATTCGCGTTCCATCATCAATGGCATGCGATGGATGACGACGTTGAGGAAACTACCGACCATGAGACCCAGCAAGACAGAAACGGTGATGAACAAAGGCGCATGCTCGCTCAGCATGATGAAGAAATCAGTCATTAAGGTGCCGTCCAGTAAACTTGCTGCATCATCCCACCGTTATACACGCAAGGCAACCTTCAAGGCCGGTGTCGCGGGCCTTGAAATTCGACGATGTGTCACAAGATAAACAGCAATCGACAATCACTTGATAAAGGATCGCAAATGACCGACGTCAGCACGCAAGCGCAAGATGCATGGGAAACCCCAGTCGTTTGCCGCGTAGAGGTGGATCTAGGCGCATGGTTGGAGCAACTGACTGGCAAGGCCAACTGGGAGCTATTCTCCGAGGACGAGGATGACAGCTACATGAGCTTTGCCATGCGTCAGGGTCGTCAGCATGCGGAAGTCACGCTGTATCACACGGGGTATGCGGTCGTCGATGTCGACGGCCAGGCGGTGTTCGACGGTACCTTGACCACCGGCACCAGCCGTTGCGCGCATCTGAGTTATTACAATGCCGAAACGGGCGAACCGGTGACGCTGAACTGAATCGTCTCGGATCGCATCTCTCGAAGCGATCTTCATTTTCCAAGCGATAACAGAGCAGAGCGTTAGCGCTAGGCTTTAGAAGGTGCGGTCGACCGCGAAGTTGGCGAGGTTGATGAGCGCGGTGTGATAATCGGAAGCCGGCATGTGCGCGATCGCCGCGCAGCCCAGGTCGGCTTCCTGTCGCGCCAGCTTGCGCACATGTGCCAGCGCCCCCGTGTCCTTGACCGCCTGGATGACGGTCGGCAACTCTTCCAAGCCGCCTTGCTCGATCGCTCGGCGGATGGTGTCGCGCTGGACCTGGTTGCCATTGCGCATCGCATACAGCAAAGGCAACGTCGGTTTACCTTCAGCCAGGTCGTCCCCCAGGTTCTTGCCGATGGCGCCGCTCTCGCCGCTCAAGTCGAGCACATCGTCAATCAGCTGGAAAGCGGTGCCTAGCCGCATGCCGTATTCGGCCATCGCGCGCTCGTCCTGTTCGCCGGCATCGCAGATGATGGCGCCAAGGCGGGTCGCCGCTTCAAAGAGTTTCGCCGTCTTGTAGTTGATGACCCTGAGATAAGCCTCGTCGGTGACGTCGGCATCGTGGATGTTCAGCAGCTGCAACACCTCGCCTTCGGCGATGATGTTGGTGGCTTCCGCCAGGACCTCCATGACGCGCATGTTCTGGATATCCACCATCATCTGGAAGGCGCGCGAGTAGATGAAATCGCCGACCAATACGCTGGCCGCATTGCCGAACAGCGTGTTGGCGGTCTCGCGGCCGCGGCGCATGCTGGACTCGTCGACCACGTCGTCATGCAGTAGCGTCGCGGTGTGGATGAACTCGACGATGGCCGCGAGTTGATGATGGGCAGGGACGATCTTCCCGAATACGCCCGCAGAGAGCAGGACCAATGCCGGGCGTAGGCGCTTGCCGCCACTATTCACGATATAATCCGCGACCTGGTTGATCAGCGCCACTTCGGAATGCAGGGAGCGCCGGATGACGGCGTCGACGGCGCGCATGTCGTCGACGATGCGGGATTGAATGAAGTCTAGGGACACTTGGGATTCATCGATAATGGATGCGCGGATTCTAACATAGGCACATAGGAGTCTAACCCGCCAGGCGCGACGATTCCGGCAAATCGCCCACGCTTGAATAAAAGCGATATTTGAGTTTGCTAATCCGGTGATTTTACGTATAATGCGCGATTCATTTGAAAGCGTAGCGAACGAGGCTTAATCATGTATGCAGTCATCAAAACCGGCGGTAAGCAGTACCGTGTAGCCGCTGGCGATAAGCTCAAGGTAGAGAAGTTGGCGGGCGACGTCGGTTCCGACATCACCCTCGACAAGGTATTGTTGGTCGCGGATGGCGATAACGTCACCATCGGCGCACCCTTGGTGGCTGGCGCCACTGTGCAAGCCAAGGTCGTCGCGCACGGCAAGGGCGACAAGGTCATGATCTTCAAGATGCGTCGCCGCAAGCATTATCGCAAGACCCAAGGTCATCGTCAGAGCTTCACCGAGATCGAGATCGGTAACATCGCAACCGGTGGTAGCAAACCAGCCAAGGCCGCTAAGGCAACCAAGGCTAAAGCAGAAGCAGCTGCAGAGTAAGGAATAGAACATGGCACACAAAAAAGCAGGCGGTAGTTCCCGCAACGGTCGCGACTCACAGGCCCAGCGACTGGGTGTTAAGGCTTTCGGCGAGCAAGTGGTTTCCGCCGGCAGCATCATTGTCCGTCAACGTGGCACCCGCATGCATGCTGGTGACAACGTCGGTATGGGCAAGGATCACACCCTGTACGCCAAGGTCGACGGTAAGGTGACCTTCTGCGTCAAGGGCGCGCTGCGCCGCAAGCTGGTGAATATTGTCCCAGTCTAAGCCAGACGCTCAGAACGAAAAGCCCTATCAGTCCGATAGGGCTTTTTTGTTTAAGGGCCAGAGATTATGAAATTCATCGACGAAGCAACAATCAAGCTCTACGCGGGTGATGGCGGCAATGGTGTCGCCACGTTCCGCCGAGAGAAATATGAACCCATGGGTGGTCCCAGCGGTGGAGACGGCGGTCGTGGCGGCTCGATCTATCTCGTTGCCGACCGCAATATCAATACCCTGGTGGATTACCGTTACACGCGGGTCTTCCGTGCCCAGCGCGGCGAGAACGGTCGTGGTTCGGATTGTTACGGCGCCAAGGGTGAGGATATGTTCCTGCGCGTCCCGGTCGGGACGGTCGTCAGCGACAAAGCTACCGGACAATTCCTGGTCGACCTGGCCGAGCACGGCCAACAGGCGATCCTGGCCAAGGGAGGTAACGGCGGTCTAGGTAACATCCACTTCAAGTCGAGTACCAACCGTGCGCCACGCCAATGTACCAAGGGCGAGCCTGGCGAGGAGTTCGAACTCTATCTGGAATTGAAGGTGCTAGCCGATGTCGGTCTGCTGGGCATGCCGAACGCCGGTAAATCGACGTTCATCCGCTCGGTGTCCGCCGCTAAACCCAAGGTCGCCGATTATCCGTTCACGACTTTGCATCCGAACCTTGGCGTGGTCCGTGTCGACGCCAACCGCAGTTTCGTCATCGCCGATATCCCGGGCCTAATCGAAGGCGCGGCCGAAGGGGCGGGACTCGGACATCAGTTCCTGCGCCACCTGGCGAGAACGCACCTGTTGCTGCACCTGGTCGATGTCGCGCCGTTCGACGATGCCGTGGATCCTGTCGCGGAAGCCAAAGCGATCGTCGAGGAATTGAGGAAGTACGACGAAGACCTCTACAATAAGCCTCGCTGGCTGGTCCTGAATAAGGTCGATATGGTCGAGGATCCCAAGCAGGTGGCGGCGGACTTCGTCAAGGCTTATGGCTGGGATGGGCCTTGTTTCGCCATCTCGGCACTCAGTGGCATCGGCACTAAAGAGCTGACCTATGCCATCATGGAGCATCTGGAAGCGTCGAAAAAACTGGAAGCGGACAACGCAGAGTCATCCAAAACAGAACAACCGAACCATGAGTTCCCTACTACTTGATGCCCGCTGCCTGGTCGTAAAGGTCGGCTCCAGCCTGGTCACCAATAACGGTGAGGGCCTGGACCGTGCGGCGATCGCCGCCTGGGCCGATCAGATATCGAGCCTGGTCAAGCAAGGGCGGCATGTCGTGCTAGTGTCGAGCGGCGCAGTGGCGGAAGGCATGCAACGGCTCGGCTGGCACAAGCGTCCTACGGCGGTCAACGAGCTGCAGGCCGCGGCAGCTGTAGGGCAGATGGGGCTGGTGCAGATGTACGAGACCTGTTTCGCTACCCATGGGCTGCATACCGCCCAGGTGTTGCTGACCCATGACGATCTCGCGGATCGCAAACGTTACCTGAATGCGCGCAGCACCCTTAAGACTTTGCTCGCACTCAACGTCATTCCCATCATCAACGAGAACGATACCGTCGTCACCGACGAGATCCGTTTCGGCGATAACGATACCTTGGGCTCGCTGGTGGCGAATCTCATCGAGGCGGATGCGCTGGTCATCCTCACCGATCAATCCGGACTCTATTCTGCCGATCCACGTAAGAATCCTTCGGCCGAGTTCATCCAGCAAGCGATTGCAGGCGATGTCGAGCTCGAGAAGATGGCGGGTGGTGCCGGCAGCAGTGTCGGTACTGGCGGCATGCTGACCAAGATCCTTGCGGCCAAGCGCGCAGCCCGTAGCGGCGCGCATACCGTCATCGCTTCCGGTCGTGAACAGAACGTGCTGGTAAGGCTGGCCAAGGGCGAGGCCATCGGCACGCACCTGAAAGCCGAGCAATTCAAGACGCTCGCCAAGAAACAATGGCTGGCAGACCATCTGCGATTGGCCGGTAAGGTGACGTTGGATGAAGGTGCGGTCAGGGCCCTGCGCCAGGACGGCAAGAGTCTGCTACCGATCGGGGTCGTCGCGGTCGAAGGGCATTTCGAGCGGGGCGAAGTCGTCGCCTGTGTCGATGCCCATGGCCAGGAGGTTGCGCGCGGGCTGGTGAACTACAGTGCCGCGGAGACGGCTAAGATATTGCGTAAACCTAGCGCTGAGATCGAGAAGATACTGGGTTATGTCGATGCATCGGAACTGATGCATCGGGATAATATGATTTTGCTTTAGCGAACATCCGTTGCGGTGTGGGCGCATGCGCGCATGATGCCGAACTCGCAACCTGAGTGCGCTTTAAAGGGGTAGATATATGAGTCAAGAACAAGCACTAGTGGCCATCATCATGGGGTCAGATAGCGATTGGCCGGTGATGAAAGCGGCTGCCCAGATGCTGGCCGATTTCGATGTGAGTTATCAGGCACAAGTGGTCTCTGCGCACCGCACCCCCGATCTCATGTTCAAGTTCGCCGAAGGTGCCGCAGCCAAGGGCTTCAAGGTCATCATCGCCGGCGCCGGCGGTGCCGCACACTTGCCGGGGATGGTCGCGGCGAAGACGATCCTGCCGGTACTGGGCGTGCCCGTACCTTCCAAGCACCTGCAAGGCCAGGACTCCCTGTTGTCCATCGTACAGATGCCCAAGGGTATCCCGGTCGCGACCTTCGCCATCGGCGAGGCCGGTGCCGCCAATGCCGGCTTGTTCGCGGTTTCTGTGCTGGCGCATCATGACAGTGTGCTGGCGGAAAAACTGGCCCAGTTCCGGGCAAAGCAAACCGATAAGGTCTTATCCATGGAATTGACCGACAAGCCTTGAGCGCTCGGTCGGCGGTAATTCAAATAGCGGAGTCATCTTGAGCAAGCACAAGAACACTATTCTTCCTCCAGCCATGCTGGGAATGCTGGGCGGCGGCCAACTGGGCCGCTTTTTCGTCATTGCGGCGCATGAGCTGGGTTACAAGGTTACCGTGCTGGATCCGGACAAGCAGAGTCCGGCAGGCAGGATCGCCGACGTACATCTTTGCGCAGCCTACGACGATCAGGCGGCTTTAGCGGAAATGGCCAAGACCTGTGAAGCTATCACCACCGAATTCGAGAACGTACCTGCCGCGACCCTGGAATGGCTGGCACAAAGCCGCATCGTGCGTCCCAGTGCCTCTGCCGTGGCGATCGCCCAGCATCGCGTGTCGGAAAAGACCTTCTTCCGCGACTCAGGCTTGCCGGTCGGGCAGTTCGTCGTCATCCACAGCGAAAGCGACCTGCCTGCCGACGACAGCGCGATCTACCCCGCCATCCTCAAAGTCGCGCGTTTCGGCTACGACGGCAAAGGACAGGCGCGCGTCACGACACAAGCGCAGGCCAAGGCCGCATTTGCGAGCTTCAAGCATGAGACCTGCGTGCTGGAACAGATGCTGCCGCTCGACTATGAGATCTCCGTCGTGCTGGCGCGCGACCCATCAGGCAAGATCGCGACATTCCCCGTGGCAGAGAACAGCCATCTCAACGGCATCCTCGATGTCAGTATCGCCCCGGCACGCGGTTCGGACGTGATCAAGGCCAAGGCGCAAGCCCTGGCGACGCAGATCGCGGAAAAGCTGGATTACATCGGCGTGCTGGGCGTCGAGTTCTTCGTCAGCGAAGGCAAGTTGCTGGTCAACGAGATGGCTCCCAGACCGCATAATTCAGGCCATTACACCATCGATGCCTGCGTCACCAACCAGTTCGAACAGCAGGTGCGCGCCCTGACCGGATTGCCATTGGGTGACGCCCAGCTGCACAGCCAGGCGGTCATGGTGAACATCCTGGGCGATGTCTGGAAAGATGGTGACGAGCCGGCCTGGGACAAGGCGCTGGCGCACCCGGGCCTGAAACTGCATCTCTACGGTAAACATGAAGCTCGCCCGGGGCGCAAGATGGGACACTTCACGGTGCTCGGTCAAGACCGTGACGCGGTGATCAATCAGGCGCTGGTCGCACGTGCCGAATTGGGGATAGGTTGACCTAGAGGTTTGCCCGCTTGGTTGCGGGTAATAAAAAAGCCGAACATCCGTTCGGCTTTTTTATTGAATATCGCTTAAGAACTTAAGCCATTGCCTTCACGGCAGCGGACAGGCGGCTCTTATGACGGGCGGCCTTGTTCTTGTGGATGATCTGCTTGTCGGCGATACGATCGATGACGCTCACGTTCTCGCTGTAGGCGGCTTGTGCAGCAGCCTTGTCACCAGCTTCAACAGCCTTGATGACTTTCTTGATTGCAGTGCGCAAAGTAGAGCGCAAGCTTGCGTTGTGGGCGCGCTGCTTCACTGCCTGACGGGCACGTTTTCTTGCTTGTGCGCTATTTGCCATGAGAATTCCTAATCGATTAACAAAATACGAAGCCGCGCATATTAACCTTTTTTATCGGTGAATGCAAGGCAATCGCACGTATGAAATCGGGGCGCAGCCGGTAGCCCATGCTAGAATCGCGTCTGGATTTTAAACCTTAGCAATCAAAGCTTAATGAACCTGTTGAAAGCGCTGGCGACCGTCGGCAGCATGACATTCCTTTCCCGAATCCTGGGCTTCGTGCGTGACACACTGATCGCGCGCGTTTTCGGCGCGGGCATCCTGACCGATGCTTTTTTCGTCGCCTTCAAGATCCCCAACCTGCTACGCCGCCTTTCTGCCGAGGGGGCTTTTTCCCAGGCCTTCGTGCCGGTATTGGCCGAATACAAGAACAAGCGCGGACATGACGCCACCCGTGAGCTGATCGACCATGTGACGACGTTGCTGGGTCTAGTGTTGGTCGTGGTCACCCTGCTCGGCATGCTGGCCGCGCCCTGGATCGTCTACATCAGCGCGCCGGGTTTCGCCAGCAACCCGGATAAGTTCGCGCTGACCGTGGATCTGCTGCGCATCACCTTCCCTTACATCTTCTTCATCTCGCTGGTTTCGCTGGCGGGTGGTGTGCTCAATACCTACAACAAATTCACTGTGCCCGCCTTCGGGCCGGTGTGGCTCAATATCGCGTTCATCGTCGCCGCGCTGTTCTTCGCGCCGTATTTCGATCCGCCCATCATGGTGCTGGCCTGGGCGGTATTCGTCGGCGGCATCCTGCAGTTGCTCTTCCAGTTGCCGTTTCTGGCCAAACTCGGTCTGTTCCCGCGCATTCGGTTCAATACCAAGGATGAAGGCGTACGCCGCATCCTCAAGCTCATGGGGCCTGCCGTGTTCGGCGTCTCCATCGCGCAGATATCCCTGCTCATCAACACCATCTTCGCTTCGTTCCTGGTGACGGGCAGCGTGTCATGGCTCTATTACGCCGACCGTCTCATGGAGTTCCCGACCGGGGTGATGGGGGTCGCACTAGGGACCATCCTATTGCCCAGCTTGTCGAAATCCTTCGCTGACAAGTCGGATACGGAATATTCCAAACTGTTGGACTGGGGCCTGCGCCTGACTTTCATGCTGGCCTTGCCGGCGGCCGTGGCGCTTGCCGTCTTGTCCATTCCGCTGGTGACCAGCCTCTTCCATTACGGCGCGTTCACCGACCATGATGTCTTCATGACCCGTCAGGCGCTGGTCGCATACAGCGTCGGCCTCATCGGCATCATCATGGTCAAAGTACTGGCACCTGGCTTCTATTCCCGGCAGAACGTGAAGACGCCTGTGAAGATCGCGATCTTCACCTTGTTCGCGACGCAGGTCATGAATATCGTGTTCGTGTTCGGTCTCGACCTCAAGCATGCCGGCCTGGCGCTGGCCATCGGTCTTGGCGCCTGCATCAATGCTGGCTTGTTGTATGTTTACCTGCGCAAGAGCGGTGCTTATCAGCCGCAACCCGGCTGGTTCAAGTTCATGATGAAATTACTGTTCGCCGTCACTGCCATGGCCTTGTCGGTGTATTTTGCCGCTGGGGCGGAATCGACCTGGCTCGACTACAACTTGGTCTCCAAGCTGACGCACCTTGCCGCGCTGATCGGGTTGGGGGCGGCGGTGTATTTCGCCGCACTCTGGCTCATGGGCATCCGTATCAAAGATTTCATGCATCGCGCTGTCGTCTAGATGAAGATCTTCCGGCATTTCCACCAGGCTGACGGTAGCCCGCTCGCGCTGGCGATCGGCAACTTCGACGGCATCCATCTCGGCCACCAGGCCTTGCTCAAGCGCCTGATCGAGACGGCGCACGCACGCGGTCTCAAGTCCGCCGTCATGACGTTCGAGCCGCATCCGCGCGAGTTCTTTACGCCCATGCAGGCTCCCGCACGATTGACCTCCCTGCGCGAGAAGCTGGAGTTGTTCGCCGAGGCCGGTGTCGAGTACGCCTATGTCTGCCCGTTCAACAAGCGCTTCGCCGCGGTGACGGCGGAGGATTTCATGCAGCGTATCGTGCGCGAGGCGATGAAAGCGCAAGCGATCCTGGTGGGTGAGGATTTCCGTTTCGGCGCCGGTCGTGGCGGCTCCGCCATGGATTTCGCCGAAGCCGGTTTCGAATTGATCAATTTGCCGCACGTGGTGTTCGACGGCAAGCGCATCTCCAGTACGGCGGTGCGCGAAGCCCTGGCTAACGGTGATCTGGCACATGCTGCAAAGTTGCTCGGCCGCACCTACAGTATCAGCGGCAAGGTCGTGCACGGCGACAAGATCGGGCGCCAGTTGGGATACCCCACTGCCAACATCCATATGCTGCACGACAGGCCGCCGCTTTTCGGGGTGTATGCGGTAAAATTGGAAGGTTTGGCGGATACGCATTTACCCGGTGTCGCCAGCCTCGGTGTCAGGCCTACCATCAGAGCCAACGACAGGCCGAAACTGGAAGTCCATCTCTTCGATTTCGACCAGGATATCTACGGACGCCATGTGCGTGTGCATTTCATGCACAAGATCCGCGATGAGATGAAATTCGCTGACCTGGAGACGCTAAAGCGCTGGATCCATGCCGACGAGCTGGCCGCGCGAGATTATTTTAAACATTGATAGAGTTCACCTAGATTCCGACAAGATGACCGACGAAAAAGACGTTAAGTACAAACTGAACCTGCCCGAGACCGCATTCCCCATGCGTGGCGATCTCGCCAAACGCGAGCCTGCCTGGGTCCAGGCCTGGCAGGAACGCAAGGTCTACGAACGTATCCGCAAGGCAAGGAAGAACGCACCTAAAGGCAAGTTCGTGCTGCACGACGGCCCGCCCTATGCCAACGGCGACATCCATATCGGTCACGCCGTCAACAAGATCCTCAAGGACATCATCGTCAAGGCGAAGACGCTGGAGGGCTACGATGCCCCTTACGTGCCGGGCTGGGATTGCCACGGCCTGCCGATCGAACTCGTGGTGGAAAAGAACCACGGCAAGGACATCGACCCCGCCAGGTTCCGCGAGTTGTGTCGCGCCTATGCCGCCGAACAGGTCGAGAAGCAGAAGAAGGATTTCATCCGCCTTGGCGTACTGGGCGACTGGGACCATCCCTACCTGACCATGGACTACAAGACCGAGGCCGACATCATGCGCGCGCTCGGCGACATCTATAAGAACGGCTATCTCTACCAGGGCTCCAAGCCGGTGCACTGGTGCGTGGACTGCGGTTCTGCCCTGGCGGAAGCGGAAGTCGAGTACGAGGATGTCAATTCGCCGGCCATCGATGTGGGGTTCAAGTTCGTCGACCCTACAGCGTTGGGCAAAGCGTTCGGTACCGAGATCAAGGGCGATGCCTATGCCGTGATCTGGACCACGACGCCATGGACGTTGCCCGCCAATCAAGCGGTGAGCGTACATCCTGAATTGACCTATGACCTGGTGCAGACCAGCAAGGGCTTGCTGGTGCTGGTGCATGAACTGGTCGAAGCCACACTCAAGCGTTACGGTGAAGTGGATAGCAAAGTGCTAGGTGCTTGCACAGGCACCGCGCTCAAAGGCTTGATGCTGCAACACCCGTTCGATCAAAGACAAGTGCCGGTCATCACCGGCGAGCATGTCACCACCGACGCCGGTACCGGCCTGGTGCATACCGCTGCCGCCCACGGTAACGATGACTGGCTGGTGATGCGCGCCAATTACCCGGACGAGAAACCGCGGGTCTTGATCGGTGGCGACGGCAAGTTCTTTAGCAGTGCCATGGTCGAACTGGAAGGCATCCGCGGTCTCAGCCGTCAGGAAGCCAACAAGGTCATCCTCGGCGTGATGCAGGAGAACGGCACGCTGCTCGCCAGCGCGCGCCTGCAGCATAGCTTCCCGCATTGCTGGCGCCACAAGACGCCGCTCATGCAGTTGGCGACCCATCAATGGTTCATCGGCATGAATTCGCAGGATGCGAGCGGCACCAGCCTGCGTGAACATGCCAACAAGGCGGTCGACGATACCCAGTTCTTCCCGAGCTGGGGACGTGCACGGCTGGAAGCCATGATCAAGAATCGTCCGGACTGGTGCGTGTCGCGCCAGCGTAACTGGGGCGTGCCGATGCCGCTGTTCGTGCACAAGGAGACCGGTGAGCCGCATCCGAAGACGCTGGTATTGCTGGAGACCGTGGCGAAACAGGTCGAGCAGCAGGGCATCGAAGCCTGGTTCTCGCTCGATGGCGACGCGTTCCTGCAGCAGCATGCCCCCGAACAGGCCGAGCAGTACAAGAAAATCACCGATACGCTCGATGTCTGGTTCGATTCAGGGGCCACGCATGCGGCCGTGCTCAAACGCCGCGCAGACCTCAAGCATCCTGCGGACCTCTACCTGGAAGGCTCCGACCAGCACCGCGGCTGGTTCCAGTCGTCCTTGCTGACGGGTTGCGCCATCGACGGCCGAGCGCCTTACGAGGCGCTGCTCACTCACGGCTTCGTGGTGGACGGTGCCGGCCACAAGATGAGCAAATCCAAGGGCAATGTGGTCGCGCCGCAGAAAGTGATGGACACCTACGGCGCAGACATCCTGCGCCTGTGGGTGGCTTCCACCGATTATTCCGGCGAACTGACGATCTCCGACGAGATCCTCAAGCGCGTGGCGGAAGGCTATCGCCGCATCCGCAATACCTTGCGCTTCCTGCTCGCCAACCTGGCCGATTTCGACGCTGCCAAGGACCTGCTGCCGCCCGACCAGTGGCTGGAGATCGACCGCTACGCCTTGAAATTGACGCAGGACCTGCAGGACAACATCCTCGCCGACTACAACCGCTATGAGTTCCATCTGGCGGTACAGAAGTTCGTCGGTTTCTGCTCGGAAGACCTCGGCGGTTTCTACCTCGACATCCTGAAAGACCGCCTCTATACCACCGGCGAGACCTCGCATCCGCGCCGCGCCGCGCAGAGCGCCCTGCATCACATCACCCATGCGCTGATGCGCCTGATGGCGCCTATCCTCAGCTTCACGGCAGACGAGATCTGGCAGACGCTGGGTATCGATGCCGACAAAACCGTGTTCGAAGATACCTGGTACTCATTACCTGCGCACGGTTTAACGGATTTGGAATTAACTGATTGGAAAAAAATAATCGAGGTTAGAAAGTTTGCACAGAAAGCCATAGAAGACGATAGAGCGAAGGGATTGGTAGGTTCTTCATTACAGGCGGAATTGGATATTTATGCTGATGATGATTATCAGAATGCATTAAAACGTGCTGGTAATGATTTACGCTTTGTCATGATTACATCTCGTGCAGAAGTGCATGACCTGAAATCTTGGATAAGCGAAAAGTCTGAATTATCTGATCTGACAGATGGTCAGAAAACGGCATTGCAAATATTAGAATCCGCTTCGTTGAGAATTGAAACAGCACCGTCCAAATATTCTAAATGCGACCGCTGCTGGCATTATCGCGCCGACGTCGGTACCGATGCTGCACACCCGCACATCTGCGGCCGTTGCGTGAGCAACCTGTTCGGTCGCGGCGAGCCGCGCCAGTTCGCCTAGGCAGGGAGACGCGATGCTGCATCTTTCCAAATGGCTGGGCTTGAGCGCCGTGGTGCTTGCGCTCGACCTCTACACCAAGCAACTGGTGTTGAAGTCGTTCGAATACGGCGAGCATCTGGCGGTCAGCTCGTTCTTCGACCTGGTGCGCTACCACAACGAAGGTGCCGCGTTCAGTTTCCTCGCCGGTGCCGGCGGCTGGCAGCGTGTCTTCTTCAGCACCATCGCAGTGATCGCTTCCATCGTCATCGTCTATATGCTGCGCAAGCATCCGACCCAGAAACTTTTCTGTTTCGCGCTAGCCTTAGTGTTAGGTGGAGCGCTGGGCAACCTGTATGACCGGCTGACCCTGGGCTATGTGGTGGATTTCCTGTTCTTCCATTACCGGGAATATTACTGGCCGGCTTTCAATGTCGCGGATTCGGCGATCAGTGTTGGTGTGGTCCTGTTGCTGATCGACAGTTTCAAGAAACCTGCCAGGGCCTGAACACTGCCCGAGCCGGCGGCTTGCCCTTCATGTCGCTCGCATATTGTTAAGCGTCTTAGCTCAGATAGATATCAAGGCGTCAGGAGTTTTATGCCGGATTGGAAGAAACAGATAGCCGCCAAGATCGCTCTTGCCAAGCGCGGCGCACCGCCCAGCAAGCCCAGTGCCGATGTGCGCGTGCCGCCGGGGCAGAAGGTCGTGACCAATTTCCCGATTCTCGATCTCGGCATCCTGCCTGAGATCGACAAAAGCAACTGGACCCTTCGCATCTACGGCCTGGTCGAAAACGAACTTCAGCTCGGTTGGGACGATTTTCAGGCGCTACCGCAGATCACCGATGTCTCCGATTTTCATTGCGTGACGCGATGGAGCAAACTCGACATGCAATGGGATGGCGTCAGCGCGCGCGAGCTGTTGATGCAGGCAGGCCCATTGGAGCATGCCCACTATGTCACGTTGCATGCTTATGACGGGTACACCACCAATCTGCCGCTCGAAGCTCTGCTCGACGACGACGTGATCATCGCCCACAGCGCCCTGGGCTATCCGCTGACCACGGCCCACGGCGGCCCGGTGCGCATGGTGGTGCCTAAACGCTACGCCTGGAAGAGCGCGAAATGGCTGAAGGCGATCGAGGTGCATGAATTCGACCGGCCGGGTTTTTGGGAGACCCGCGGCTACCATAACGAGGCGTTTCCTTTCGAGGAGCAACGATTCACCGACGATGACTATTGAGTCAAAGATATAACAGCACCACAGAGTGCGATTGAGGAGAGCGAGATGAACAAGGTCTACAAGAGTGACGCCGAATGGCGTGAGCAACTCACGCCGATGCAATACGACGTGACGCGCCGCGCCGCGACCGAGCGTGCCGGCACCGGCGAATATGCCTACCACTTCGAACGCGGCATCTATACCTGCGTGTGCTGCGGGACGCCGTTATTCGAATCCGACACCAAGTTCGATGCCGGGTGTGGCTGGCCCAGTTATTTCAAGCCGATCGATCCGGCCAATGTGCGCGAAGAGCACGATACTTCCTACGGCATGGCGCGTACCGAAGTGGTCTGCAACGTCTGTGACGCCCACCTCGGCCATGTCTTCAACGACGGTCCACCACCGACCGGTCTACGTTACTGCATCAATTCGGCATCGCTGCGATTCGATCCGGCCTAGGACTGTCGCCCGGCTGTATCAAGCCGGGATGGCATCGGCTGCCTGCTCCCGGCTCCAGGTCCGGTGCGCCTTCAATGCAGCGATGAAATCCTGCTCGAGACCTGACAGGGATGGCCCGCTCATCAGGCCTGCATCCGCTTCCAGTGAAAGCTCCTTTGCCAGTCCTGCGGCTGCACCCATGAGTACGATGGTCTTGAGGTGCTTGTAGCCCTCGTACAGGTAATGCTTGGCGTCCCCACTGCCGAGGACGCACGCCACCACATCACTGCCGTCCGGCACCAATACCGCGTCGAATGCGATCGAAGGTTCGCCCTTGATCGTGCCTGCGACCTCGATCGACTTCTTGTCGGCGTAGACCACCGGGGCGGAGGTCGGGCCGAGCAACATGCTATGGATGCCGTGTCTGGCCAGCAGGTCCAGTGTCTCCTTGAGACTCTTGTCGGCAACACCGTCAAATACCAGAACGGCGACTTTCTTGCCTTTCACATTGTCCGGTAACAGCGTCTGTTGACTCAAGGCAGGCGAGCGCTGGAATTCGAATTCCGGGACCTCGACGCTGGCTTTTCCCGGAGGCTTGATCCCCAGATGGCTGGCGACCTTGCCCGCCAGGTCGAGGTCGATGTTCGCCAGGATCTCGTTCACCACCCGTTCGCGGATATAAGGGCGTTGGACCTTGCCCAGTTCGAAGCTGTAGGCATCTGCGATGTGGGTCTGCTCCGGTGCGCTCATGCTGCGATAGAACATTCGTGGCTGCGAGAAATGGTCGCTGAACGAAGGCGACCTTTCCCGGATCTTGTGCGCGTCGATGCGCTCGTGGTAACTCTCGAATCCGCCATCCTTGGCAGCAGGGGCGGTCTCCTGCGGCCAGCCGCCGTCGATGGAGTTCGGCTCGTACGCCGCCTGGCCTTTATTGATGGTGGTCCTGTGGCTCGCGTCCCGCTGGTTGTTATGGAACGGGCAGACCGGCCGGTTGATCGGGATCTCGTGGAAATTGGGCCCACCCAAACGGCTGAGCTGGGTATCGGTATAGGAGAACAGGCGCCCTTGCAGCAGCGGATCGTTGCTGAAGTCGATGCCCGGCACGATATGACCGGGGCAGAACGCCACCTGCTCGGTCTCGGCGAAGAAGTTATCCGGATTGCGGTTCAGGACCAGCTTGCCTAGTGGCGTGATGGGCACCAGTTCCTCCGGGATGATCTTGGTCGGGTCGAGGATATCGAAATCGAAGCTGTGTTCGTCCGCTTCGTCGATGATCTGTACGCCGAACTCCCATTCCGGGTAATCGCCGGATTCGATGGCGTTGCCGAGGTCGCGGCGGTGGAAATCCGGATCCTTGCCCGCCAGTTTCTGGGCTTCGTCCCACACCAGCGACAGCACCCCCTGCTTGGGCGTCCAGATGAATTTTACGAACTTGGACATGCCTTCGTCATTGATCAGTCGAAAGGTATGCACGCCGAAGCCCTGCACGGTGCGCAGGCTCCGTGGGATGGCGCGGTCGGACATGGCCCAGATGACGGCATGGGTCGCTTCGGATTGCAGCGAGACGAAATCCCAGAAGGTATCGTGTGCGCTCGCGCCGGTAGGGATCTCGTTATGGGGCTCGGGTTTCACGGCATGGACGAAATCCGGGAACTTGATGGCGTCCTGGATGAAGAACACCGGGATGTTGTTGCCGACCAAGTCGAAATTGCCTTCGTCCGTGTAGAACTTCACCGCGAATCCGCGCACATCCCGCACGGTATCTGCAGAGCCGCGCGGGCCCTGCACGGTGGAGAACCTGACGAAGATCGGCGTTTGCTTGCCTTTCTCGCTGAGGAAGCCGGCCTTGCTCAGCTTGGCGTGGTTGTCATACGACTCGAAATAGCCGTGGGCTGCGACGCCACGCGCATGCACGATGCGCTCGGGGATGCGCTCATGGTCGAAGTGGGTGATCTTTTCGCGCAGGATGAAGTCTTCCAGCAGCGAAGGCCCGCGCGCACCGGCGCGAAGGGAGTTCTTGTCGTCTGCGACCTTGACCCCCTGGTTGGTCCTCAGCGCCTGGCCCGTGGCGTCGGATTTGAACCGCTCCAAGTCGTCCAGTTTCGCGCTGGTGTTCTCTTTATCCGGCGCATCCACGCCCGCTGCCGTGCTTTTGTTGTTGCCAGATTCCTTGCTCATGCTCGACTCCTGCGCCGTATAGGGGAATCGGCCATGGTAGGCGGGATGTCCTGACAGCTTTGTAGGCGGAGGACCTTTAGTGTTGTAGGAGCAATTGAGAGGGCGTGGCGCGGTTAATCGCTACACGAACACGGCGTCAGTCCGCGTCTTTCAACAGCAGGACGCATTCAGCGATGCTGGCCGCGGAGAGCTTGGCGACACAACATTGCCCGGTGGCCGCTTGGTGATTCTGGATCAGCGAGACGGTTTCGTTGAGGCTGATACGGCTACCCAGGGCTTGCAGTTCGATATGGTCGCTATGCTCGATCGGGCGGTAAAGGTTGCCTTCACTGTCGATGACGCGATCGCCGCGATGGAAATGCATGTGGTGGTCGTCCGCCATTTGCTGCCATGCTGGGGCATCGGCGACATACTCGAGTTCGGGCTGGCCGGCGTACTGCAGGATGACTGGCCATGCGATCATGTGAGGCTCCGATACGGGATGGGATTGAACAGGTGGCGGGGATGACTGTCATCATAACAAAGTGGTGGGTGATATTCTGTGGATCAACCAATAAAGACCTGAACGCATGGTGACGTACGATCTTTTCCCGCAACCTGCCGTACCCGTTAGCCATGCGCCGGAACGCCTAGGCGAGGATGCGCTGGTGCTCAGGGCATTCGTGACCGATCCGCAGTCTATGCTCGACTGCATCGAAGCGATGGCTGCGATATCGCCTTGGCGACACATGCAAACCCCCGGTGGCTACGAGATGTCGGTCGCCATGACCAACTGCGGTTGCTACGGCTGGGTGTCGGACCGCAAGGGTTATCGCTACGCGACAGAGGATCCGCTGACCGACCGGCCCTGGCCCGCCATGCCGACTTCGTTCCTGACGCTGGCCCATGATGCGGCGCAGGCCGCAGGTTTCAGCGACTTTGTGCCGGATGCCTGCCTCATCAACCGCTACGCACAGGGCGCCAAGATGGGGCTGCATCAGGACAAGGATGAAGAGGATATGCGGCAGCCCATCGTTTCCGTGTCATTGGGGTTGCCGGCGATCTTCCTGTTCGGGGGCTTGAAGCGCTCCGACAAGACGCAGCGCGTCCTCTTGCAACATGGCGATATCGTCGTCTGGGGCGGCGAGGACCGATTGCGCTATCACGGCATCCTGCCGCTCAAGGCTGGCATGCATGCTACGACCGGGGAATATCGCTTCAATTTGACCTTCCGCAAAGCAGTAGAGGCCTGATACGCGCACGCTGAGACCTATATCTAAGCCATATCTA
The DNA here is from genome assembly GCA_902168195.1 of uncultured Methylotenera sp. Lineage (GTDB taxonomy): Bacteria > Pseudomonadota > Gammaproteobacteria > Burkholderiales > Methylophilaceae > CABHOJ01. The sequence goes on along the minus strand of CABHOJ010000062.1, from coordinate 3,524 downwards.
AAGGATTCCTTGATATAGGCACCCTCAGGGCTTGACCTTACCATCATGGGAAGGTGGAAGATGATGATGTGCCATGAGAACAAGGAAACGTTGCAATGAAGAACAGCCCAAGAATCGGCGTGCTAGGCATGTTGCTGGCGGTCATGATCTTCCCGTTGCTTGCGCATGCGGAGCGCATGCCACCCTGGGCTGCGGATGCTACGGACACGAAAGCCCAGTATGAGCCAGTGTTCCAGCAGTACCGTATGATGGATGCTGCAACGCCTGCAGCGAAAGCGACTGGAAGCAGCCCTGAGAAAGTTAAACACACTGGGCATGGCGGGCACGAAGGGCATGATATGGCCAAGCATCGGGCAACCCCCAAGTCTGTCGACACCCCGCCCGCGCAAAGCAAGCCTGGTGCGGCAGGTGCACCGGCGAACGACGATGCCCAGCATCAGCATCACCATTAGGATAAGCGAACCATGCATCTTGCCGTCATGCATCACAGCAAGCCTCTGACCCGCACTTTCGTCATGGTGCTAGCGGCATGGCTACTGGCCGGATGCAGCACCTTTTCCAAGGATGGCGGCTTTGAAGCGGTGCAGAGCAGCACCCGTGACAAGCTCGGCAAGGACGTGCGGTGGGCGAAGACCGCGCAAGACCAGGATACCATCGGCGAACAGGTGAGAACCCTGCTGCAAAAGCCATTGAGCGTCGATGACGCGGTCCAGGTCGCCTTGCTCAACAACCGATCGCTGCAGGCCGAGTTCTACGAACTGGGCATCTCGGAAGCCGATCTCGTGCAGGCTGGCCGCCTGCCCAACCCGCGTTTCGCGATGCTGTATGCGCGGAACAACGGCGACTACAAGATCGAGCAGTCCTTCACGTTCAATGTCTTTTCGCTGTTGACCATGCCGCGTGCGGTGGAGATCGAGAAACGCCGCTTCGCGGAGACGCAAAAGCAGGTATCACTGGAGGTCATGCGCCTGGCCAGCGAGACGCGCAAGGCCTACTTCACGGCTGTGGCAGCGGACGAGACCGTACGCTACATGCAGCAGGTGAGCACCGCGGCAGAAGCCAGCGCCCAACTCGCGGGCAAGATGGCGCAAGCCGGCAACTTCAGCCAGCTCGATCGCGCGCGCGAACAGGGTTTCTATGCCGATGCGGCCTTGGGTCAGGCACGTGCGCTACAAGCCAGGACCATCGCCCATGAGCGTCTCAACCGCCTGCTGGGCGTGTGGGGAGACGACACCCGCTACCAGTTGCCGGAGCGACTGCCCGACTTGCCCAAGGCCCCTGATGACTTGCCGGATATCGAGAAGACCGCGATGGAGCAGCGGCTCGACCTGCAGGCGATGAAGACCCGCACCGACGCGCTCTCCAAACAATTGGGCCTGACCAAGGTGACCCGTTTCATCGACGTGCTCGAACTAGGGCCTGCAAGAGTCCTCGAGGGACGCAGGTCGGAGCCTTACAAGAAGGGCTTCGAGATCGCCTTTGAGGTCCCGTTGTTCGACTGGGGCAGTTCGCGGGTAGCGAGGGCCGAAGCGATCTACATGCAGTCGGTCAACGAACTGGCGGCGACCGCGGTCGATGCACGGTCGGAAGTGCGCGAGAGTTATTTCCGTTACCGTTCCAACTACGATATCGCCAGGCATTACCGCGACGAGATCGTGCCCATCCGCAAGCGCATCCTCGACGAGAACCAGCTGCGCTACAACGGCATGCTGGTGAGCGTGTTCGATCTGCTGTCTGAGGCTCGCGCGCAAGTGGCGAGCGTCAACAGCTACATCGAATCGTTGCGGGATTTCTGGCTGGCACAGAGTGATATGGAGATGTCCCTGATCGGCAAGCCGACCTTCGCGGAGATCGATACCATAGGCATGCGCGAGGCGTCGGCTGAACGATGATTATTCAAGGATGGGAGCATAGGCAGACGCGATGGTGACGAGAAGAGATTTCATCCTGGGGGCGGGCGCGGCGATCGCGACTTCCGCAGTCAGCTCGGTCAGTCTAGCGGCCCTGCCGGAATTGGTGACCATGAACGGGCCGGATACCCAGCCGCCGCTGATGCCGGAGACTGGGCGTCCCTATAATCCAGTAGTGACGCTCAACGGCTGGAGCCTGCCGTGGCGGATGAAGAACGGCGTCAAGGAGTTCCACCTGGTTGCGGAACCCGTCGTCCGGGAGATGGCGCCGGGCATGAAAGCCCACCTCTGGGGCTATAACGGGCAAAGCCCCGGCCCCACCATCGAAGTGGTCGAAGGCGACAAGGTCCGCATCTTCGTCACCAACCGCTTGCCGGAACACACCACCATCCACTGGCACGGCCAGCGCCTGCCCAACGGCATGGACGGTGTCGGCGGCCTGACGCAACCGCAGATCCAGCCGGGCAAGACCTACGTCTATGAATTCGAGGCCAAGCGCCCGGGCACGTTCATGTACCACCCGCATGCGGACGAGATGACGCAGATGGCGATGGGCATGATGGGCTTCTGGGTCACGCACCCGAAGAACCCAAAATCCATGGCGGTGGACCGGGATTACGTCTTCATCCTCAATGCCTATGACATCGACCCCGGCAGCTATACCCCGCGCATCAGTACCATGCTGGATTTCAATCTCTGGACCTTCAACAGCCGGGTCTTCCCGGGCATCGCGCCGTTGGTGGCCCGCAAGAACGATCGTGTGCGCATCCGCGTCGGCAACCTCACCATGACCAACCACCCCATCCACCTGCATGGCCATGAATTCGTCGTCACCGGCACCGATGGTGGCTGGACGCCGCCCGCGTCGCGCTGGCCGGAAGTCACGACCGATATCGCCGTGGGCCAAATGCGGGCCATCGAATTCATCGCCAGCGAGCCGGGCGATTGGGCCTTGCATTGCCACAAGAGCCATCACACCATGAACGCCATGGGCCACGATGTGCCGACCATGATCGGTGTCGACCAGCGCGATGTGGTGAAGAAGATCACCTCGCTGGTACCCGATTACATGCAGATGGGTGAGGCCGGCATGGCCGATATGGGCGAGATGGTCATGCCCTTGCCGGAGAACACGCTGCCGATGATGACGGGGCAGGGGCAGTTCGGCCCCATCGAGATGGGCGGCATGTTCACCACGGTGAAGATCCGAGAACAGCTCGGCCGGCAGGATTACAAGGATCCCGGTCCTTACCAGTTTCCCAAAGGCACGGTGGCCTACGAATTGCAGGGCGAGGTGCCGCCGGCCGAACGCAAGCCTCCCGCGGCCGAGAGCCCAGACAAGGCGATCGAGCTCAAGGTACGCAAACCCCAGGGGCATGAGGGCCACTAGGCGCGAGGCTTCGCTGAAGCGGTATGCGCTAGATAAAGAAAGATAGACGAAATTAGCGTATCGACCATGGACACCCATTACCTCACACCCCTGTTCTCCCCCCGATCCGTGGCCGTGTTCGGCGCAAGCGACACGCCGGACGCCATCGGCCAGATCGTGTTCCATAACATGCTTGAAGGCGGCTACAAGGGCCGCTTGTATGCCATCAACCCCAAGCGCAAACA
>CABHOJ010000061.1 GCA_902168195.1 uncultured Methylotenera sp. | reverse complement strand
CCAGAGCACACGGCGCCTTGAGACCGGCACGCGCATTCGCGGCGCCACAGACGATCTGCAAAGGTTCGGCAGCGCCAACATCGACCTTGCATACCTGCAAGCGGTCGGCATCCGGGTGTTTCTCAGCACTGATGATCTGCGCCACGACGACCTTGCTGAAGCTGGCGGCGACCGGCTTGGCCTCTTCGACCTCAAGGCCGGCCATGGTCAGGAGATGACTCAGCGCATCGCTATCGAGCGCCGGGTCAACGAAGGTACGTAGCCACTGTTCGGAAAATTGCATGTGAGCTCTAGTTGTTAATTCAGGCTAGTTGAACTGTTTGAGGAATCTCAGATCGTTGTCGAAGAACAAGCGCAAGTCATTGACGCCATAACGCAGCATCGTCAGTCGCTCGACGCCCAGGCCGAAAGCGAAACCACGATACTTTTCGCTGTCGATACCGACATGCTTGAACACTTCGGGATGCACCATGCCGCATCCGCCGATCTCAAGCCAGCCGCCATTCCAGCTCATATCCATCTCGGCCGACGGCTCGGTGAACGGGAAGAACGACGGGCGAAAACGTACCTGCAGGTCATCGCGCTCGAAGAAGCGCTGCAGGAAATCCTGTACCACGCCTTTGAGGTTGGCGAAGCTGATATGCTCGTCGACCCACAAGCCCTCTACCTGGTGGAACATCGGGGAGTGCGTCGCATCGGAATCCACGCGATAGACACGGCCCGGGGCGATGATCTTCAACGGTGGGCCGCTCTTGTCCTTGAGTGCATCCTGCATGTAATGGACCTGCACCGGCGAGGTGTGCGTACGCAGCACGTGCTGCTCATCGACATAGAAGGTGTCATGCATGGCGCGCGCCGGATGGTCTTCCGGAATGTTCAATGCGGTGAAATTGTAGAAATCGGACTCGATCTCCGGCCCCTCGGCCACGGCGAAACCGATGGAGTGGAACAATTGCTCGATACGGTTCAGCGTCAGCGTCACCGGATGCAAACCACCCTGGCCGCGACTGCGTGCAGGGAGTGTCACATCCAAGGATTCACTCGCCAACTGTTTGGCTTGCTCGGCGTTCAGCAACGCATCACGCCTGGCCTTCAAGGCATCTTCCACGCCTTGCTTGACGACATTGATCGCTGCCCCTGCGGCAGGACGTTCTTCCGCAGACAGCTTGCCCAAGCCCTTGAGCTGTTCGGTCAGCACGCCACTTTTACCGAGATAGCGCGCCTTGGCTTGCTCCAGGTCGTTGATCGTCTCGCACGCCGCGAAGGCCTGCTGGGCCTCGGGCAATATTTGTTCTAGGGTTTGCATGGATTCGTTATTGGCGGGTCGTCATAGGCTGAGATTATGCCGTAAAAAAAGGAGGCCTAGGCCTCCTCTTTCCACTGATACTTACTTAAGCAGCGAGGCCGGACTTTGCAAGTTCGACGAACTTGGCAAAAGCAGGCTTATCGAATACTGCCAGGTCAGCCAGTACCTTACGATCCACTTCGATCGCAGCCTTCTTCAGGCCATTCATGAAGCGGCTGTAGGTCAGGCCGAACTCGCGGGAACCGGCGTTGATACGCGCGATCCACAGAGTGCGGAATTGACGCTTCTTCTGACGGCGGTCACGGTATGCGTATTGACCAGCCTTCATCACCGCCTGTTTGGCGATGCGATAGACGTTCTTGCGACGACCACGGTAACCCTTGGCAGCGTTCAGAACCTTCTTGTGACGTGCACGAGCGATGACACCACGTTTGACTCTAGGCATGTTCTATCTCCTTATTGAGTCGGCATCATGGCGCGTACGCGCTTGACGTCAGTTGCGGAAACGATGGCAGTACCGCGCAGTTTGCGCTTCTGCTTCGTGGTCTTCTTGGTGAGGATGTGGCGCAGGTGCGAATGGGTACGCTTGACCTTGCCATTCCCCAAGAACTTGAAGCGCTTTTTGGCGCCGCTCTTGGTCTTCATCTTTGGCATTTTGTTCTCCTTTGAGAGTAGTTAAGAGTGCCTAGGCATGCCATTTCGCCGTATCACTCAGAATCTTGCTTAGTGCTAAATCCTCAAAAATTAAAATGTTTATGTAAGACTAGGCGCAAGTTCGATTCAGGCACGCCGCATATTCGGCATATGCAAGTGGTTGAATCGGATGCAGCAACAACGTATTACGACAACATTTTTATTTTTTACTTGGGCTTTTTATGTGGGCCCAACACCATCACCATCTGCCGGCCTTCCATCTTCGGGAACTGCTCGACAACCGCGTATTCCTGCAGGTCCGCCTCGACACGCTTGAGCAGGGCCAAACCCAGCTCCTGATGCGTGATCTCGCGACCACGGAAACGCAACGTGATCTTCGCCTTATCGCCATCCTGCAGGAACCGGATCAGATTCCGCAGCTTGACGTTGTAATCGCCATCGTCCGTACCCGGACGGAACTTCACTTCTTTAACCTGAACTTGCTTTTGCTTAAGCTTGGCTTCGTGCTGGCGCTTGCTCTCCGCATATTTGAACTTGCCGTAGTCCATCAAACGACAGACCGGCGGGACTGCTTGCGGTGCGATCTCGACCAAGTCGATGTCGGCTTCTTCCGCTTTTGCAAATGCCTCGTTCAAACTGACGATGCCGAGCGGCTCGCCTTCGATACCAACTAAACGAATCTGTGGGGCAGTGATGTCACCGTTGATTCGTACTTCCTTTTCTTGAGCTATCGCAAATTCTCCAGTTGTTTATTCAATGGGCTATAAAAAATTTGACCGCGCTACCCGCCGGTTAAACCTTGGCTTTTACTTCACCTTGCAGCCGCTCGATCAGCGCCTGCACCGGCATGGAACCCAGGTCTTCACCTTTTCTGGTACGCACGGCCACTTGCCCGCTTTGCATTTCACGCTCACCTGCGACTAGCAGGTAAGGCATCTTCTGCATGCTATGTTCTCGTATTTTATAGGTTATTTTCTCATTTCTCAAGTCCGATTCCACGCGCAGACCGTTCTTGCGCAGTTCGGCGACCACTTGATTCACATATTCCGCCTGGCTATCGCTGATATTCAGCACCATGGCCTGCACCGGTGCCAGCCACAAAGGCATGGCGCCTGCATAGTTCTCGATGAGGATGCCGATGAAGCGCTCCATGGAACCGACGATGGCGCGGTGCAGCATGACCGGACGTTTGCGCGAATTATCTTCCGCCACGTATTCGGCATCGAGGCGTTCCGGCAAGTTGAAGTCGAGCTGGATGGTACCGCATTGCCACAGGCGCCCGAGCGAGTCCTTCAAGGTGAATTCGATCTTGGGACCATAGAACGCACCCTCGCCCGGCTGCAGGTCGAAGGCCAGGTTGTTTTTCTTGAGTGCCGCTTCCAGAGAAGCCTCAGCCTTGTCCCAGGTCTCGTCGGAACCGACACGTTTCTCAGGCCGCGTGGACAGCTTGACCAGCACGTCGGTGAAGCCGAAATCGCCATAGGCCTTGTACAACATGTCGATGAAAGCCGCGACTTCCGCCTCGATCTGCTCTTCGGTACAGAAGATGTGAGCATCGTCCTGCGTGAAGCCACGGACACGCATCAGGCCATGCAAAGCGCCTGAAGGTTCGTTACGGTGGCAGGAGCCGAACTCGGCCAGACGTAGCGGCAGGTCGCGGTAACTGTGCAGGCCGCTGTTGAATATCTGGATATGACCCGGGCAGTTCATGGGCTTCACGGCGTAGTCGCGGTTCTCGCTCGATGTCGTGAACATGTTGTCGCGATAGTTCTGCCAATGGCCAGACTTCTCCCACAGCGTGCGATCCATGATGGTCGGCGTCTTCACTTCCTGGTAACCATAGGCTCGGAACATGTCGCGCATGTACTGCTCGACTTCCTGCCAGATGCTCCAGCCGCGCGGATGCCAGAACACCATGCCCGGCGCTTCATCCTGCATGTGGAAGTAATCGAGCTGCTTGCCGAGCTTGCGATGGTCGCGCTTCTCGGCCTCTTCCAGCATGTGCAGGTAAGCGTCGAGGTCTTCCTTCTTGGCCCAGGCCGTACCGTAGATGCGTTGCAGCATTTCGTTATTGGAGTCGCCTCGCCAGTAGGCGCCCGCCAGCTTCATCAGCTTGAACGCCTTGAGCTTACCGGTCGATGGCACGTGCGGGCCGCGGCAGAGGTCGGTGAAATTGCCTTCGCTATACAGCGAGACATCCTCGCCCTGCGGGATGCTGGCGATGATCTCCGCCTTGTAATCCTCACCAATGGACTTGAAATAAGCTACCGCTTCGTCGCGCGGCAAGACCTTGCGGGTGACCGGCTCATCCTTCTTCGCCAGCTCGGCCATCTTGGCTTCGATCGCCGCGAGGTCGTCCATGGTGAATGGACGCTTATAGGAGAAATCGTAGTAGAAACCGTTCTCGATCACCGGGCCGATGGTCACCTGGGCGTCCGGAAACAGCTCCTTGACCGCATAAGCCAGCAAGTGCGCGGTGGAGTGGCGGATGATATCGACGCCTTCCGGGCTCTTGTCGGTGATGATGGCGAGGTCGACGTCCTGTTCGATCAGGTAGCTGGTGTCCACCACCTTATCGTTCACCTTGCCCGCCAAGGCGGCCTTGGCCAAGCCGGCACCGATGCTCATCGCCACATCGGCAACGGTCACGGGGGCGTCGAACTTGCGTTCGGATCCATCAGGTAAACGGATAACAGGCATAGATTCCAACCAATCGTTTGTCGCAGAAACAGCAAAAGCCGCTGAACGGCTTTTGCTTAAATTATCACAGGCTTACGTCACCAAAACACAAGCGCAAACCGGACGCGCATTCTGGCATAGAAGCCCCTGCTCGGCAACCTGAAATCGGCCTTGCGCGCTAATCCCGAACGTCGGCGATCTCGGCTACCTCTTTGATTTCGATGACCTTCTTCTGGTAGTGCTTCATCAAGTGGAAGTTGAGGTACTGGTAGATGCTGTCGGCATGGCGGTCGAGCTTGTCCTCGACCGTCGCGAGGTACTCGACGGGGGTCGGGATCCTGCCGAGCTTGGCGCACACCGCCGCGAGTTCGGCCGAGCCGAGGTAGACGCGTGCGTCACGCCCCATGCGGTTGTCGAAGTTACGCGTAGAGGTGCTGAAGACCGTGGCCTTGTCGGCGACGCGTGCCTGATTCCCCATGCACAGGGAGCAGCCCGGCACTTCGGTTCTGGCACCGGCGATGCCGAAGACCGAGTAGACGCCTTCGTCGCGCAGTTGCTCTTCATCCATGCGCGTCGGTGGCGCGATCCACAGACGGGCCGGGATGTTGCCGTTGCCGTCGAGGATCCTGGCCGCGGCCCGGTAGTGACCGATGTTGGTCATGCAGCTACCGATGAAGACCTCGTCGATCTTGTCGCCTTGTACCTGCGACAGCGGCTTGATGTCGTCCGGGTCGTTGGGGCACGCGAGCAAGGGTTCCTTGATGGTGTCGAGGTCGATCTCGATGACGTGGGCGTATTCGGCGTCACTGTCCGGTTCCAGCAGTGCTGGATCCTTCAGCCATTGCTGCATGGCGTCGATACGGCGCTGCAGCGTGCGCTTGTCTGCGTAGTCGGAGTCGATCATGTGCTGCATGAGCGCGATGTTGGAGTTGAGGTACTCGATCACCGGTGCTTGGTTGAGTCTCACGGTACAGCCGTTGGCCGAGCGTTCGGCCGAGGCGTCGGCGAACTCGAAGGCTTGTTCCACCTTGAGATCAGGCAAGCCTTCGATCTCGAGGATGCGGCCGTTGAAGACGTTCTTCTTGCCGGTCTTGCCGACCGTGAGCGTACCTTCCTGGATCGCGGCATAGGGAATGGCATTGACCAGGTCACGCAAGGTGATGCCGGGCTGCATCTTGCCCTTGAAGCGCACGAGGACGGATTCCGGCATGTCGAGCGGCATGGCGCCGATGGCGGCAGCGAAGGCGACGAGGCCTGAGCCTGCCGGGAACGAGATGCCGATGGGGAAGCGGGTATGCGAGTCGCCACCGGTACCGACGGTATCCGGCAGCAGCAGGCGATTGAGCCAGGAGTGGATGATGCCGTCACCGGGACGGAGCACCACCCCGCCGCGGGTGGCCATGAAGTCCGGCAGCTCATGCTGCAGCTTGATGTCGACCGGCTTAGGATAAGCGGCGGTATGGCAGAAGCTTTGCATGACGAGATCGGCGGAGAAGCCGAGACAGGCCAGTTCCTTCAGTTCGTCACGCGTCATGGCACCCGTGGTGTCCTGGGAGCCAACGGTGGTGATGCGCGGTTCGCAGTAGGTGCCGGGACGGACACCGGTGCCTTCCGGCAGGCCACAGGCGCGGCCGACCATCTTCTGGGCGAGGGTGTAACCACGGCCGGTATCTTTAGGGGCGATAGGCTGGATGAACTGGGTGGAGGGGGCCAAGCCCAGTGCCTGACGGGCGTTGGTGGTGAGGCCGCGGCCGATGATGAGCGGGATGCGGCCGCCGGCACGCACTTCGTCAGGCAACGTCAGGGGCGCGATGTCGAAGGTGGAGATGACCTCACCCTTGGCATTCAATACCTTGCCTTCATAGGGCTTGATGGTGATGACGTCGCCCATCTCCATGGCTTGTACGTCGCACTGGATCGGCAAGGCACCGGAGTCTTCGGCGGTGTTGAAGAAGATGGGGGCGATCTTGCCACCCAGCACGATACCGCCGGAGCGCTTGTTGGGGATGTGCGGGATATCCTCGCCCATGAGCCATTGCACGGAGTTGATGGCGGATTTGCGGGAGGAGCCGGTACCGACGACGTCGCCGACGTAGGCGAGCGGCAGGCCCGGATGCTTGGCCTTGAGCGCCAGGATCGTGTCGAGGCCATCGGGCATCTTGTTCACCAGCATGGCTTTGGCATGGAGCGGGATATCCGGGCGCGACCAGGCTTCCTGCGCGGGCGAGAGATCGTCGGTGTTGGTCTCGCCCGGGACCTTGAAGACGACACAGGTGATGGTGTCAGGGAGTGCCTTGCGGTCGTTGAACCATTGGGCATCGGCCCAGGATTGCATGAGCTTCAGGGCATGGGGGTTACCGGCACGGCGTTTCTCGTCGACGTCATGGAAGGCGTCGAACATGAGGATGGTGTGCGACAGGGCTTCTACCGCATGCTCGGCGAGCGGCGTATCCAATAGACCGATGAGGGATTGCACGTTGTAGCCGCCCAGCATGGTGCCCAGCAGGCGCACGGCATGCTCAGGACTCACCAGCGGTGACCTCGCGCGACCGGTGGCGATGTCGGAGAGGAAGGCGGCCTTGACGTAGGCGGCACCATCGACCCCGGCCGGGATACGGTCTTCCAGCAGTTCGACCAGTAACGCCTCTTCACCACTGGGCGGGGCCTTCAGCAACTCGACCAGCACAGCCACCTGGTCGGCAGATAAGGGCAAGGGCGGCAGCCCCAAGACAGCGCGGTCAGCAACGTGAGTGCGGTAGGTGGCGATCATGGTTCTGTTTCTCTATTCTGATTCTTTAAACTGGATGACGATGGAATTAGGTAACGGCTATTCGGCAACGACCGGGATACCGGCGATGCGCTGGTGTTCAATCTTCTTGCGCCATTCGGCGGGACCGGTGTCATGCACCGATTGTCCTGACGAATCGACGGCCACGGTCACCGGCATGTCCTTCACCTCGAACTCGTAGATGGCTTCCATGCCGAGATCCTCGAAGGCAACGACGCGCGATGCCTTGATGGCCTTGGAGACCAGGTACGCTGCACCACCGATAGCCATGAGATAGACGGAGCGGTGCTGGCGGATGGCCGTGATCGCTTCCGGGCCGCGCTCGGCCTTACCCACCATACCGAGCAGGCCGGTCTTGTCCAGCATCATGGCGGTGTAGCGATCCATGCGGGTGGCCGTCGTCGGCCCCGCCGGGCCGACCACTTCGTCGCGTACCGCATCGACCGGGCCGACGTAATAGATGAACCGGTTGGTGAAATCGACGCCGGCCGGGAGATCCTCGCCTTGCTCGAACAATTGGGCGATGCGGCGATGTGCGGCATCGCGGCCGGTCAGCAGTTTGCCGTTGAGCAATAGCGTCTCGCCGGGCTTCCAGGTGGCGACCTCTTCGCGGGTGACGGTATCGAGATCCACCTTGCGCGCTTCGGCGCTGGGGGCCCATTCGACCTTGGGCCAGCGATCTAGGTCGGGCGGAGCGATGTAGGCCGGACCGCTGCCGTCGAGCACGAAATGGGCGTGGCGCGTGGCGGCACAGTTAGGGATGATGGCGACCGGCAACGAAGCGGCATGCGTCGGGTAGTCGAGGATCTTGACGTCGAGCACCGTGGTCAGGCCGCCCAACCCTTGCGCACCGATGCCGAGAGCATTCACTTTTTCGTGGAGTTCGAGCCGCAGTTCTTCGATGCGGTTGCGCGCGCCGCGTGCCTTGAGTTCATGCATATCGATGGGCGCCATCAGCGATTCCTTGGCCAGTAGCATCGCCTTCTCCGCGCTGCCGCCGATGCCGATGCCGAGCATCCCTGGTGGGCACCAGCCCGCCCCCATCTTCGGCACCACATCCATCACCCAGTCGACGATACTCTCCCCTGGATCGAGCATGGTGAATTTGGCCTTGTTCTCGGAACCGCCGCCCTTGGCTGCGATCTCGACTTCGACCTTGTCGCCCGGCACTAGCGTGACGTGCGTCACCGCCGGCGTGTTATCGCGTGTGTTCTTGCGCGCACCGGCAGGGTCGTTGACGATGGAAGCCCGTAAGGGGTTATCGGCATCGAGATAGGCGCGACGCACGCCCTCGTTGACCAGCTCTTCCAGGCTGCGCGTGGTGTTCCAGCGCACGTTCATGCCGACCTTGACGAAAGCGACGACGATGCCCGTGTCCTGGCAGATCGGGCGCTTGCCCTCGGCGCACATGCGCGAGTTGGTGAGGATCTGGGCGATGGCATCCTTCGCCGCCGGCGAGGCTTCACGTGCATAGGCTTCGCCCAACGCCGTGATGTAGTCTTCCGGATGGTAATAGGAGATATATTGCAGCGCCGCCGCGATGCTTTCGATGAAATCCTGTTCCTGGATGATCTGCATGTCGTTAACTCAATTATCTGCTGGCCGAATTATCGGCTCGATCTGGCCGTGGCGATCTCCGGCTTGATATCGCGCCGTAGTATCTTACCGTTCTTGGTACGGGGAAAATCCTTGGCCAGATAGACCGTTTTAGGCGCCTTATAGGCCGCGAGATGCTCGCGCCCGAACGCTGCCAGTTCATCCGGCGAGGCTGTTGCGCCCGCCTGCAGAATAACATAGGCCACCACCAGCACCTTGTCCTTCTCGATCTCTTCGGCCACCGAGGCGCAGTCAGCCACAGCCGGATGCGACTTGAACACCCGCTCGATCTCATAGGGCGAGACCCGGTAGCCGAAGCTCTTGATGATGTCGTCCTTGCGGCCGAGGAACCAGATATAGCCATCCTCGTCGTAGCGCGCGTAGTCACCGGTAAAGAACCAGCCGTCATGACGCAGCTTATCGGTCTCTTCCGGCAGGTTCCAGTATTCGAGGAACAAGCCAGGATCGGTCTCCGGTACGCAGATCATGCCCTCCTGGCCCGCCTTCACCGGCTTCAGCGTCTCCGGGTCGAGCAAGCGGATGTCGTGGCCCGGCTGCGGGAACCCGGCGGAACCTGGACGGATGGGGCGTGCCTTGGTCTGGCAGAGGTAATACGAGAACTCGGACATCCCCACCGCTTCATAGATATCCATGCCGAAACGCTCGCGCCATTGCTGAAGCACCTCGTCCGACAGATGCTCGCCCGCGCTCATGCAATGGCGCAGGCTAGGCACATCCGCCTTGCTGAACGTACTTTTCTGGATAACCTGACGGTAGATGGTGGGCACGCCGATGAAGATGGTGGCGTTGTGCTTGGCGATCAGGCGCGGCCAAGTGTTGGCGTCGTTCTTGCCTTCAAAGACGATGACGGTCTTGCCCAAAGCCAGAGGGTCCATGAGGCCAGTACCCAGTACATAGGTCCAGTTGAACTTGCCGGAGTGCATGATGCGGTCGCCGTCCTCGGCGAAATCGAACCAGTAGCGGGCCGCGGGCTGACGACCGATCAGCGCGCGGTGGGCATGCAACACGCCCTTGGGGTAACCGGTGGTGCCTGAGGTATAGACGAGGTAAGCCGGATCGTCCGCACGGGTGCGGTGGGCCGGACCCCAGCTGCCAATGGCGTCCAGCGTCTGCGCCAGGTCGCGCACCTGCAACCCGGCGACCTCGAGGAGTTCGCCCTCGCCCGTGAGCAAGACATGCTTCAGGTTCTGGCAGCCCTGTAACTGGTGATGCAGGTCCTTCCACATCGCCTTATCGGTCACCAGCACCGCGGCACCGGAATCCTTGGCGAGATAGAGCACTTCCTCTGCTGTCAGTAGCGTCGAGGTCGGCACCGAGATCGCGCCGCGCTTCATGGCGCCGAGGAAAGCGATCGGGTAATCGAGCGAGTTCGGCAGGCGGATCAGCACGCGATCCCCGGCGTTGACTTTGAGGTTATGCAGCAGCTGGGCGAACTGGCTCGTGCGCTCCGCCAGCTGGCCGAACGTGATCTCGGAGGTACCGCGCTGGTCGTCCTCGACGATCATCGCCAGCCGTTGCTCGGATGGTTTGCCCAGGTGCACATCGGTACAGGCGACGCCGATGTTGAAGTGCTCCGGCACCTGCCACACCCACGGCTCGAAAGGGGTGAATGCCGTCTTGGCCATGTTCTTATCGATCGCGTTCATAGGATTACCCCATACGGCCAGTTCTGACGGATCACTTGCGCTGGCAATTGTTGCAGCACCGTAATGGCGAACGCCGTATCTTCCTCGCTCAAGGCCCGCAGGGCATGCGCACGCAACAAGGTCTGCAGGGCCTTGCCGAACATCGGCGGATCCAGCATCTCGCCCTCGAACTTGATGGCGCCGCCCAGCAGGGCATCAGCCTCGATCGCCGCCTTCAACACATTGATCTTCTGGCGGATCTCGGTCGGCGAAGGCACGTAGGCCACTTTGCACAGGTGGATATGCGCCGGGTGGATGACTTGCTTGCCGGTGAGGCCCATGGCCGCTTCCTGCACTGCGTGCTTATAGACGATGCGTGACTCGTTCTCGCCATGCAGGTCGAGCCAGCGACGCACGTCATGCGGCTCGACGAACTTGTCCGGCATGCTGCTGGTGCCGATCAGGGTCTCGACGCCGCCGATGACGCCCTTACCGGCGATCCGCGCCTCGAACATGATCTGGTTGAGGAAATAGAACAGCTCCTCGGTCCAGTTCTGCGGCGTGATACTGATGCCCATCGCCTTGGAGAAGTCATGGATGCCGAACACCACATGGCGTACGGTCGAGTACTGCATCAGGTCCGGCGCGATCTTCAGCGACTTCGGATGCTCGATGATGGGCTGGATGGTGATCTTGCTATTGAGGTTGACGAGCAGGTTCGACAGGTCGCGGACTTCAGGCGCACCGTAAGCCTCACCCGCTTTAGACAGCATGATGACGTCGATGTAATCCGCCATGTCGCGCACCATGTCCATATCGAGTTCGTACTCGTCCGTACGGAACGGATTGACGCGGATGGCGACAGTCACCTTGGGGTGCTTCTCGCGCAACAAGGGGAGTTCCTGACGCAGCAGCGTGCGGCTCATCTCCTTCTGGCGGCAGCCGTCTTCCAGGTCGAAGATCAGGGTGTGGGCGTTGGTGTTGTGCGCGTGCTTCTTCATGCGCTGCGACGCCTGCTCCAGATCCTCGTAGATACCTAGCGATGGCGCGTATTTCACCGGCGGGTAATAGAGCTGGATGCCCGGCCAGAGATCGCCCAGCACGCTGGGGTTGAACACATGGCAATATTCGCCGCTGTGATAGTGTTCCAAGGTTGCTGCTGTCGGCTTATTCATAAGCTCCCATCCTGTTCGTGTTGTTCCAGTCCGTCATCCCGCTCCAGGCCCAGACACAGGCTCTGTTTCTTCAACATCTCCAGCACTTTCCTCTGCGAGGTATCCTCGATGGTCATCCGTCCGGTCACCAGATCCCATAGATCGTTGTCCTCCAGTTCCAGCAGCCGGATGAAGGCCTCGGCCTCATCCTCGGCGAGCTGCGCGTAGCATTGCTCGACGAACACCCGCAGCACGATATCCAGTTCCAACATACCGCGCCGGCAGCGCCAGAGCATGCGTCCGGCGTCGATGCTCACGGCACCCTCTTGATGCTGATCTGCTTGCCGGTGCGCCCTGTGGAAACCGGTTTCATGCCGCCGGATTTGAGGCCTTTCATCTTCAATTCCTTGATCTTGCTGATGGCCTTGGCCGGGCTCAGGCCCTTGGGGCAGACATCGACGCAATTCATGATGTTATGGCATTTGTAGAGACGATACGGGTCTTCCAGGTTATCGAGGCGCTCGTCCATGGCCTGATCGCGACTATCGGCCATGAAGCGATACGCCTGTAGCAGACCGGCCGGCCCGACGAACTTGTCCGGGTTCCACCAGAACGAAGGGCACGAGGTGGTACAGGCGCCGCAAAGGATGCACTCGTAGAGGCCATCGAGCTTGGCGCGATCCTCCGGCGATTGCAGGCGCTCGGTCTCCGGCACGGGGTCTTCGTTGACCAGGTAAGGCTTCACCGAGTGATAGTTATCGAAGAATTGCGTCATATCGACCACCAAGTCGCGCACCACGGGCATGCCCGGCATCGGGCGCACCACCACCGGCTCGCTGAGGTCCGCGAGTTTGGTGACGCAAGCCAACCCGTTCTTGCCGTTGATGTTCATGGCATCCGAACCGCACACGCCTTCGCGGCAGGACTTGCGCATGCTCAAGGTGTCGTCCATCTCCTTGATGCGCAGCAACGCGTCGAGCAACATGCGGTCGGTCGGCTGTAACTCGAGCTCGTAATCCTGCATATAGGGTTCGAGGTCGACATCCGGATTGAAGCGATAGATCGAGAATCTCATCTTGTTGATCTCATCTTTTTAATATCAGTAAACACGGGCCTTCAGCGGAAACGACTCCACCGTCAGCGGTTGCATGCGGACGGGACGGAAATCCAGTCGCCCATCCTGGCTGTAGTACAGCGAATGCTTGAGCCATTGCTCATCGTCACGCTGTGGATGGTCTTCGCGGCAATGCGCGCCGCGGCTCTCCTTACGCGCCTCGGCGGCCGTCATGGTGGCGACCGCCACCTCGATCAGGTTATCCAGTTCCAGCGCTTCGATACGGGCAGTGTTGAACACCTTGCTCTTGTCCTTGATCTCGGTACGGGCGATGCGCGCCTGGATCGCCTTGATCTTGCCGACACCCGCCTCCAACAAATCCGGGAATCGGAATACGCCGCAATGGGTCTGCATGGCACGGCGCATGGCGTCGCCGACCTCGGTCACGTTCTCGCCGTTCTTCTGGCCATCGAGCCGCGCCAGACGCGCCATGGTCACTTCGCCGGCATCGGCCGGCAGCGGTTTGTGATGTGGATTGCTACGTACGTAATCGATCATGTGGTCACCGGCAGCACGGCCGAAGACCATGAGATCGAGCAATGAGTTGGAGCCCAGGCGATTGGCGCCATGCACAGAGACGCAGGCACATTCACCGACGGCATAGAAGCCTTCGACCTCATCGCCAGCGGCGTTCTGCACCACCTGGCCGTCAAGGTTGGTGGGGATGCCGCCCATCATGTAATGCGCGGTCGGCACCACCGGGATCGGATCCTTCACCGGATCGACATCGGCGAAGTTCTTGGCGATCTCGCGGATACCCGGCAGCTTGTGCTTGATGATCTCTTCGCCCAGGTGGTCCAGCTTAAGCAGCACATGGTCCTTGTCCTTGCCGACGCCACGGCCTTGCTTGATCTCGGTGGCGATGGCGCGCGATACCACGTCGCGGCTGGCGAGATCCTTGGCGCTGGGCGCATAGCGTTCCATGAAGCGCTCGCCTTCCGAATTCACCAGGTAACCGCCCTCGCCGCGCACGCCTTCGGTGATGAGCACGCCGGCACCGGCAACGCCGGTGGGGTGAAACTGCCAGAACTCCATGTCCTGCAAAGGCACGCCTGCACGGGCGGCCATGCCGAGGCCGTCACCGGTATTGATGAAGGCATTGGTGCTGGCTTGGAAGATGCGCCCGGCCCCGCCGGTAGCGAACAGAGTGGTCTTGGCCTGCAGGATGCTGACCTCGCCGGTCTCCATCTTCATGGCGGTGATCCCATGCACCACGCCTTCGCTGTCGCGGATGAGGTCGAGTGCCAGCCATTCGATGAAGAAGTTGGTATTGCACTTCACGTTGCGCTGGTAGAGCGTATGCAGCATGGCATGCCCGGTACGGTCTGCCGCGGCACAGGTCCGCGAGATCGGCGAGGCGCCGAACTCCTTGGTCATACCGCCGAAGGGCCGCTGGTAGATCTTGCCGCTATCCATGCGATCGAACGGCATGCCGAAATGCTCCAGCTCGTAGATCGCCTTCGGCGCATTGCGGCACATGAATTCGATGGCATCCTGGTCACCGAGGTAGTCGGATCCCTTGATGGTGTCGTACATGTGCCACAGCCAGTTGTCCTCACCGACATTGCCCAGCGACGCGGCGATACCGCCCTGGGCCGCCACGGTGTGCGAACGCGTCGGGAACACCTTGGAGATGACCGCGACGTTGAGGCCGGATTCGGACAATTGCAGCGCCGCACGCAAACCGGCGCCGCCGCCGCCGACGATCAAGGCATCGAAAGATTGACTAGGCAAACTCATCAGAGACTAACTTTCATCATTTCCAGAGGATCATCACCGACCAGGCAGCGTACGCGACCAGCGCGATCGTCACCGCCAGGTTCAATACCTTGCCGATGGCATGCGGGTAAATGTAATCGACGATGATGTCGCGTACCCCCTGCCAGGCGTGGATATACAGGCTAACCAAGAACAACAGCGTCGCGACTTTCAGCCAGGTCGCGTCGAACAAGGCCTGCCAGGCCTCATAGCCCGAGGTCTGGCGTGCCAACAACACCCCCGCCAGCAGCAGGGTATAGATCGCCATCACTACCGCCGTGAAGCGCTGCAACAGCCACTCGTAGGA
>CABHOJ010000060.1 GCA_902168195.1 uncultured Methylotenera sp. | reverse complement strand
GTCGTTGACAGGGGTGACATGATAAAATCGCACCTTCACTTCATGACATGATTCCCAATGGCCGTTCGCACCAGATTCGCACCAAGTCCGACAGGATTTCTTCATATCGGCGGAGCACGCACCGCTTTGTTCTCATGGGCTTATGCCCGTAAACATCAGGGCGAGTTCATCCTGCGTGTCGAGGATACCGATGTCGCGCGTTCCACGCCTGAAGCCGTTCAAGCCATCCTCGACGGCATGCGCTGGCTGGGACTGGATTGGGACGAAGGCCCCTTTTACCAGATGCAGCGGATGGATCGTTATAAAGCGGTCATCCAGCGCATGATCGATGAAGGCAAGGCCTACTATTGCTATTGCAGCAAAGAAGAACTGGATGCGATGCGGGAGCAGCAGATGCAACAAGGGCTAAAACCGCGCTATGACGGCCGCTGGCGCCCGGAAGCCGGCAAAGTCCTGCCGACCAAACCGGAAGACGTGCCTCCGGTGGTGCGCTTCAAGAATCCGGTGTCGGGAACCGTCGTTTGGGACGATCTGGTGAAGGGCCGTATCGAGATCTCGAATGAGGAGCTGGACGACCTCATCATCGCGCGAGCAGACGGCACCCCGACCTATAACTTCTGTGTAGTGGTGGATGACTGGGAAATGGGTATCACGCATGTGATCCGTGGCGATGACCATGTGAACAATACCCCACGGCAGATCAACCTGCTGCAAGCGCTTGGCGCAACGCTGCCGCAATATGCGCACTTGTCCATGATCCTTGGCGACGATGGCCAGAAGCTATCCAAGCGTCATGGCGCAGTGAGCGTGATGCAATACGACGATGACGGTTACCTGCCGGAAGCGGTCCTGAACTATCTGGCGCGCTTGGGTTGGTCGCATGGCGATGACGAGATATTCAGCATGGCGCAATTTTGCGAGTGGTTCGACCTGGACCATATCACGCCATCCGCCGCGCAGTTCAACACGGAAAAGCTGAACTGGCTGAATGCCCATTACATCAAGCAGACGGATGCGGAGCGACTGGCCGAAGAAGTGCAGAAACGACTGCATGCCATGGGCGTGAGCGTAACCGCATCGCCTGATCCGGCGAAGGTGGTCGATCTGTATCGCGAACGTGCTAATACCTTGCAAGAACTCGCCGCTGCAGTGCGTTATTTCTACGGTCAGCCAGAGATCGATTCGGCTGCGGCGGAGAAACATATTACGCCCGACATCGTGCCTGTGATGCGAAGCTTGCTTAGCGACCTCGGGCAGTCAGAGTGGAGTGCTGAAGCGATCCACGTAGCGATCAATCATGCAGTCAGCAGCCATGGACTGAAGTTTCCTAAAGTCGCCATGCCCCTGCGCGTCATGCTGACCGGTTCAGCGCAGTCCCCCAGTATCGATGCGGTGATGGCGATCCTGGGCAAGGAGGAGACTTTGGCGCGCCTAGAGTCTTATCTGGCGCGTCATAGCGAACTATAAAAATCGTTGCATCGGCAGAACAATTTCTACCTTGTGCAGTCGTAATGTGGGTAATAACCAGTTCATGTGCATGAATCATGCTTGATCTTCATGGTTATCTTGAGATGGGCTAAGTGGCCCCCATGTATGAAGGTGAGCGGATGCGGTTTCTTGTGCTGGCGAGTCTTGTGGATTTCACGTAGAGTTGCCGGATAACGAAAAACTCCCTATATATCTAGAACTAAAAGGAAAAGGAGCAATAAATGAACGCTAAAGGGCAGATGCTACAAGACCCATTTTTGAATACCCTGCGCAAGGAACATGTGCCGGTATCCATCTACCTTGTGAACGGCATCAAATTGCAAGGTCAGGTCGATTCATTCGATCAATACGTCATCCTGTTGAAGAACACCGTGACCCAAATGGTATACAAGCATGCGATCTCTACGATCGTCCCTGCGCGTGCCGTCAGTATTCCCCCAGCCCACAGCAACAGCAGTGAAGATTAATGAATAATGTTTGATCGTCCGAGTGGCGGCGATGCCGCTATCTTGGTGAGCTTGGACCTGGGCGAGCCGGATTATGAGGACAGCCTCATGGAGCTGCATCAGCTCGTCAGTAGCGCCGGCTTGCAAGTCAAAGGCATCGTCCAAGGCCGTCGCCCCAAACCCGACGCCAAGTATTTCATCGGCAGCGGTAAGGCCGAAGAGTTGTCAGCCGAGATGAAAGCGACCGAAGCGCGTGTCGCCGTCTTCAATCACGACCTGACGCCATCCCAGCAGCGTAACCTGGAGCGATTGCTCGAGGCTCGCGTTGTCGACCGTACCGGTCTGATCCTCGATATCTTCGCTCAGCGCGCCCAAAGCCATGAGGGTAAGTTGCAGGTCGAACTGGCGCAGCTTGAACATCTTTCCACTCGTCTGGTCCGAGGCTGGACCCACCTGGAAAGACAAAAGGGCGGTATCGGCGTGCGGGGTGGCCCGGGCGAGACGCAGTTGGAGCTGGATAGACGCATGCTGCGTGTACGCGTCAAGCAATTGCGCGAAAAGCTCGACAAGCTGAAAAAGCAACGGGGCATGCAGCGACGCTCGCGCAAGCGCTCCCAGGTCATGTCGGTTTCTTTGGTCGGCTACACCAACGCGGGTAAATCCACCCTGTTCAACAAACTCACGCAGTCAGGCGTCTATGCCGCAGATCAGTTGTTCGCCACGCTGGATACGACTTCGCGCAAGATATTCATCCCTGAAGGCGGCTCTGTCGTCCTCTCGGATACCGTGGGATTCATCAAGCATCTGCCGCATGCGCTGGTCGAGGCTTTCGGCGCGACGCTGGAAGAGGCGGCGCAAGCCGATCTTTTGCTGCACATCGTCGATACGGCGAGCAATAATCGTGACGAGCAGATCCTGCAGGTGAACAAGGTCCTCGAGGAAATCGGGGCGTCCCGCGTGCCGCAAGTCCTGGTACTGAATCAGATCGATCGTGTCGGTATGGAGTCAGGTCTGGAGCGAGACGAATATGGTAGAATTTGCAAAGTTCGCGTATCGGCCAAGACTGGCGAGGGCTTGCACCTCTTACGTCAGGTGATGGCCGAGCATCAGCAGGTCGTGGCAGAGCAGGCGATACAATTCACGGCACTTGCCTGACATTCAAAAAATATTAAGCAATCATTGTTTTGGAGTTGATTAATGGCTAACGATCCCGGTTGGGGCAATCGTAACAACGAAGGACCGCCCGATTTGGACGAGGTATTGCGCCAGTTCAGTCGCAAGCTCAATGGCTTATTCGGCCGCGGTGGCGGGGGAAACCAGCCGGAGACCGAAAACAGGATGGTCGCCATACTGCCAGTCATCGGCTTGATCGCCCTGATCTGGTTCGCTACCGGGTTCTACATCGTTGACCAAGGTTCGCGTGGGGTCGTGCTTCGCTTCGGCGAGCACGTGGAAACCACCACACCTGGACCGCGCTGGCACATGCCTTATCCCATCGAGAGCGTCACCGTGGTCAACATGGAACAGGTGCGTACCATCGAAGTCGGCTATCGGTCCGCTGAGGGCGGTGCCGGCCGTAGCAAGGAATTGCGCGAATCCCTGATGCTGACCGACGATGAGAACATCATCGACCTGCAATTCGCTGTCCAGTACAACCTCAAGAACGTGGAAGACACCTTGTTCAATAACCGCTCGACCGAAGAATCGGTACGCGGTATCGCCGAGACCGCCATTCGCGAGATCGTCGGCAAGAGCAAGATGGATTTCGCCCTGTATGAAGGCCGTGAAGAGATCGCGGTACGCGCCAAGAAGCTCATGCAGGATATCCTCGATCGCTACAGTAGCGGCATCAATGTCGTCAGTGTCACCATGCAGAATGCCCAGCCGCCAGAGCAGGTCCAGGCGGCTTTCGATGACGCCGTAAAGGCCGGACAGGATCTGGAGCGGCAGAAGAACGAAGGTCAGGCTTACGCCAACGATGTCATCCCGAAGGCCCGCGGTACCGCATCGCGCTTGCTGGAAGAGGCTGCAGGTTACAAATTGCGCGTCGAGAATGAAGCGAAGGGTAATGCGAGCCGTTTCGAGCAAGTGTTGACCCAGTATCAACGTGCACCGGAAGTGACGCGCCAACGCCTTTATCTCGATGCCCAGGAGCAGATCCTGAGCAACGTCAGCAAGGTCGTCGTCGATCAGAAGGGTGGTAATAGCTTGCTGTACCTGCCGCTGGATAAGCTAATGAGTCTCACCGGCACGAATCCTTCGACCAATAGCTCCACTTCGCCATCTGGCGTGATGCCGAGCACCTTATTGCCGGAGCCGGATAATTCACAACGTACGCGAGACGCTTTCCGTAGTCGTGATCGGGAGAGCAGATAATGAATGATTCACTCATGAAAAACCTGGGTTCCATCCTACTCACAACGATCGCAGCATTGCTCTTGTTGAGCCTGTCAGCTTTCACGGTCGACCAGCGCGAATATGCCTTGGTCTTCCGCCTCGGTGAGGTCGTGTCCGTCAAGAAAGAGCCGGGTCTCTATTTCAAGATACCGATGGTCGAGAACGTGCGCTATTTCGATAAGCGTATCCTGACCTTGAACTGGGTCGAACCGGATCGTTTCCTGACCAGCGAAAAGAAGAACGTGCTGGTCGACTCCTTCGTCAAGTGGCGCATCGTCGACCCGATGAAGTATTACGTGTCGGTCAAGGGCGATGAACTGCAAGCGGAGCGTCGTTTATCGCAAACGGTCAATGACGGCCTGCGCGCCGAATTCGGTAAACGCACCATCCATGAGGTGGTCTCCGGCGAGCGTAGCAAGATCATGGAGATCCTGCGTCAACGCGCTGATCGCGATTCCAGGCAGATGGGTATCCAGGTGCTGGATGTCCGCCTCAAGCGCGTCGACCTGCCACAAGAGGTCAGTGAATCCGTCTACCAGCGTATGGAAGCCGAGCGTAAACGTGTCGCCAACGAATTGCGTTCCCAAGGCGCTGGCGCTGCGGAGAAGATTCGCGCCGATGCGGACAAGCAGCGCGAGGTGATTATTGCGGAAGCTTTCCGTGAAGCCCAGCGTACCAAGGGCGAAGGCGATGCAAAGGCAGCGGAGATCTATGCGCAAGCCTATGGCAAGAATCCTGAATTCTATGCCTTCTACCGCAGTCTTGAAGCGTACAGAAACAGCTTTAAGAACAAATCCGATGTCTTTGTTCTTGAACCGGATTCAGACTTCTTCAAGTACTTGCGTAGTTCGGGCGGTAAAAAGTAGCCTGTTCCTTTGAATACCACCTTGCTGACCGCATTTGCCTTGATGCTCATCCTTGAGGGCATCATGCCATTCCTCGCGCCTAAAGCATGGCGACAGACGTTTCAGCGCATGATCGCACTGAAAGACGGCCAACTGCGATTTGTTGGCCTAGTCTCCATGTTGGGCGGCGCATTGCTCATGTTTTTTGTAAGATAACTCTCATGCGTAACTGGTTATTACCTGAATATCTGGAGGATGTGCTCCCCGCAGAAGCAGAGCGGATCGAGTTGCTCAGGCGTCGGTTGCTCGACCTCTTCAATGTGCATGGGTATCAATATGTGATTCCGCCGATGCTGGAATACCTCGAATCCTTGATCACCGGGGTCGGGCATGACCTCGATCTCGCGACATTCAAAGTGGTGGACCAGCTGACCGGGCGCTTAATGGGGGTGCGGGCCGATATCACCCCGCAGACTGCCCGCATCGACGCACATATGCTCAACAACCAGGGTGTGACTCGGCTTTGCTACGCGGGCAGTGTGCTGCGTACCAATGCAGACGGGCTGGCGCAAACGCGCGAGCCGCTGCAAGTCGGTGCCGAGCTGTTCGGTCACGCCGGTGTCGAGAGCGATATCGAGATACAGCGCCTGATGGTGAAAGCCTTGCAGGCGATCGGCATTCGGTCCTTGCACGTCGATTTCAGCCATGTCGGTATCTTCGGCAACCTTGTCAGCCAGAGCCAGGTATCAGACCAGCTCGAGCAGGCTTTATATGCAGCCTTGCAAAGTAAGGACCAGTCTACGGTACGTGACTTGGCGGCAGCGCTTGACGGCAAGACGCGTGATGCACTTTGCAGTCTGACGGAGTTGAACGGTGGCATCGCCATCCTTGAAAAAGCGCGCCAGCGTCTGCCGCAAACCGCAGAGATCGGCCAAGCGCTCAGCGATCTTGAACAAGTGGGGAAGCGTTTGGCCGATCTCGGCGTCGATCCCTGCTTCGATCTTTCCGAATTGCGTGGATACCACTATCACAGTGGCATCGTGTTCGCAGCTTACGCCCAAGGCTATGCTGGCCCATTGGCGTTGGGCGGCCGTTATGACGAGGTAGGATCTGCCTTTGGCCGCGCGCGTCCTGCAACAGGGTTCAGCCTCGACCTGCGTGGCGTCGTGACGGCCTTGCCGCCGGCAGAGCGCAAGCAGGCGATCTTTGCACCGAATGTGGCAGATGCGGCACTCGACAGGAGAATCGATGAATTGCGGCTGGCCGGCGAGATCGTCATCCAGGAATTACCGGGTCATGAAGCGCACAGAGCCGAGCTCGGGTGCGATCGCCAGCTCGTGAAGCACGGCGACCAGTGGCAAGTCAGCGCACTTTGAATCAATCACAGATCAATCAGGTTATCCGTAGGTAAAGTATGCATAAGAATGTAGTAGTAATCGGCACCCAGTGGGGCGATGAAGGCAAGGGCAAGATCGTCGATTGGCTGACGGATCACGCCCAGGGGGTCGTGCGCTTTCAGGGCGGTCATAACGCTGGCCATACGCTCGTGATCGGTCAAGGTGCCGCACAAAAGGAATACAAGCTCAACCTGGTGCCTTCCGGCGTTGTGCGGGAAGACATCGTCTGTTACATCGGTAACGGCGTTGTACTGGATGTCGGCCATTTGCTGGAAGAGATCGCAAGTCTTGAGAAGGATGGCATCCAGGTGCGTCATCGTCTCAAGGTCAGTCCTGGCTGCCCACTGATCCTGGACTGCCATGTGAGGCTCGACAAAGCGCGCGAGGCAGCCAGAGGCGTCGACAAGAAGATCGGTACCACCGGCAAGGGCATCGGCCCCACTTATGAAGACAAGGTCGCGCGTCGTGCCTTACGCGTCTACGATTTATTCTACCCAGAGCGCTTCGCCGAAAAGCTGAAGGAAGTCTTTGATTACCATAACTTCGTCTTAACCAATTTCCTCGGTGCGGAGCCGGCGGATTACGAAGCGCAGCTGGCCCTCTCGATGCAGCAGGCCGAATCGCTGCGTCCTATGGTCGCCGATATTTCAGCGGAGCTCTATGCTGCGAACAAGGCTGGGCATAACCTCTTGTTCGAAGGTGCGCAAGGCACGCTGCTGGATGTCGATCATGGTACTTATCCTTACGTAACCTCATCGAACTGCGTCTCCGGGCAGGCTTCTGCCGGTTCTGGCGTCGGCCCTAACGCGTTACATTATGTGCTGGGTATCACCAAGGCCTACACCACTCGTGTCGGTGGCGGACCGTTCCCAAGCGAACTCGATATCGAAACCGAGGATTGCCCTGGACATCAGATGTCGACCAAAGGCCGCGAGATCGGTACCGTGACCAAGCGCAAGCGTCGTTGCGGCTGGTTCGACGCCGCTGCCTTGCGTCGTTCTGCCCGTATCAACGGTTTGACCGGGTTATGTATCACCAAGCTCGATGTCCTCGACGGTATCCCGGAACTGGATATCTGTACCGGATACGAACTTGATGGCAAGATCGTCGATATGCTGCCAGTCGGAGCGGACGACGTCGCCCGTTGCAAGCCTATCTACGAGACCATGCCCGGATGGTCCGAGAGCACATTCGGTGTCAGCCAGTGGGAAGCCTTGCCTGCCAATGCGCGGGCTTACTTGAAGCGCCTCGAAGTCCTATGCGAAGTGCCGGTCGCCATCGTTTCGACCGGCCCTGAACGCGATGAGACCATCGTCATCCACCATCCTTTTGGATCCTGATTGAGCATGCATGAAGAAAAGCGCCTGGCATGGGCGCTGACCGGCTCCGGGCATTATCTGCGTGAATGCCTGGATATCATCGACCGGCTGGAGAACGTCGACCTGTTCCTCAGTAAGGCCGCTGCGGAGATCCTGCAGCAATACGGATACAAGCATAACGTCGGTCGCGTCTATCAGGACAAGACCGCGAGCAGCGTGCCGGTGGAGTTGTTCTACGAAGGGAAGTACCACACCTTGGTGATCGCGCCAGCCACGTCGAACACGGTGGCCAAGATGGTTGCCGGCATCTCGGATAACCTGGTGACCAACCTGTATGCGCAGGCCGGCAAGACCCGGGTCGCCAGTATCGTATTCGCCTGCGACACCGAGCCTGAGCTGGAGTCCGAGGCGCCTCGCGATAACATCGTCAAAGTCTATCCGCGTCGCATCGACCTGGAGAACATGGAAAAGCTGAAGACGTTCGAAGAGACCACGGTAGCGGGCGATATGCAACAACTCGATGCTGCGATCCAGTCGCGACTTGCATGTCTGAGAACCTCCTCTTCCTGACCGGGAAGCTCGCTGAGAAAAGCCTGCACAAGATACTTGCAGGCATGCAGCCTACCGATTTCAACTATCGTATCGCCCAGATCGGGGTGTCGGTCGCCGCACTGATGACCCCTGAGCTCATCGTGCGTCGCCTGCCTGACGCGGGCGATGCCGACAGGATCGTCTTGCCAGGCCTATGCCGCGGCGACTTGAAGCTTCTTGAAGAGAAATATGGCATACCTGCGGAACGCGGCCCTGAAGACCTCAAGGATCTGCCCCAATATTTCGGTCGCGGTGGCAAGGAGCCGGATTTGTCCAACTATGACGTGAAGATATTCGCCGAGATCGTCGAGGCCCCTGACTTGAGTGTGGCAGGCATCCTCAAGCGCGCTGTGCAATATCGTGAACAAGGCGCCAACGTCATCGATCTGGGCTGCCTGCCAAACACGCCATTCCCACATCTTGCTGAGGCTATCCAGGCATTGAAAGCGGAGGGATTCAAGGTCAGCGTCGATTCCTTGAATAGCGATGATCTTCTTCTCGCGGGCAAGTCCGGTGCGGACTACTTGCTGAGCCTGACCGAAAAGACCTTATGGATCGCCGATGAGGTGCCGTCAACGCCTATCCTCATTCCTGCGAAACCGGGAAACTTGCCTTCGCTCTATCGTGCCATCGACGCGATGCGGAAAAAAGGACGTGCTTTCATTGCGGACGCTATCCTTGATCCCATCCCTTTCGGGCTGACCGAATCCATCGTACGTTATCAGCGCCTGCGAAAACGTTACCCGGATATCGAGATCATGATGGGGATCGGCAACCTCACGGAATTGACGGATGCCGATACTACGGGCATCAACGCCATCCTGTTCGGGGTGATCGCAGAACTCAAGCTCAATGCCGTACTGGCGACCTCGGTCAGCCCCCACGCGATCAATGCGATCGCAGAGGCCGACATTGCCCGGCGTGTGATGTACGCAGCCCGTGAGGACCGCAGACTTCCCCGGGACTACAGCGATGGCCTGCTGGGGTTGCATGACCGGCGGCCATTCACCTACACGGCGAATGAGATCGCCGAGCTTGCAACGCAGATCAAGGATCCGAGTTTCCGCATCCTGGTCAGCGAAGCTGGGGTCCACATCTTCAATCGCGACGGATTGTTCCAAGAGACCGATCCGTTCAAGTTGTACCCGCATCTCAAGGTGGAAGATGATGCCTCGCATGCTTTCTACCTTGGCGTCGAGCTGGCCCGTGCGCAGATCGCATGGCAGTTGAAGAAACGCTACAGCCAGGACGAAGAGTTGCAATGGGGTTATAGCGGGACGGATGGAGCGAAAGAGGCCAGAGTGGCGCACCGCAACGCCTCACTCAAGGAACAAAAGGAGAAGAAAAAAGGACGATGATCTACGAGACTATCATCACCAGCGTTGACGCCAACCAGCAAGCGCATATCGCACCGTTCGGCATCCGTGAGGAGGATGGAAGAGTACTGATCGCCCCATATCGCCCCTCCGTAAGCCTGGATAACCTGCTCGCGCATCGCAGTGCCGTGATCAACCTTACGGATGACGTGCGTATCTTCGCCGGCGCTCTCACGGGCCGCAGGACCTGGCCTGTCTCGAAAGCCGAGAAGATCCATGGTTACGTGCTGGATGCGGCCATTGCCCATCGCGAACTGGCACTGGAGGAAGTGAAGGACGATCCCGTGCGACCGTCGCTGTATTTCCGCGTGGTCCATGAAGTGAATCATCGTCCGTTCAAGGGATTCAACCGCGCACAATCCGCCGTGATCGAACTAGCCGTCCTCGTGAGCAGACTGCATATGCTGCCCATCGGCAAGATCGATGCGGAGCTTGCCTACCTCCAGATCGCGATCGATAAGACGGCGGGCCCCCGTGAACTTGAGGCTTGGGGGTGGTTGACGGAGACGATCGATAATTTCAAGGCCGCCATCAATGGGGATAACCAGGCGTGATCGATATCAGTACCATTCCAGCGCAAAGAACCAGTCGTTTGCTGGTCAGTGTCTCCAGTTATGCGGAAGCCATGCTGGTGCAAGAGAGTGCAGTGGATATCCTAGATATCAAGAATCCGGAAGCCGGCGCTCTCGGGGCTTTGTCGCTGGAAGAGATCCGACTGATCGTTAAAGCGAACCGGGCCTGCAAGGAGACGAGCGCCACCATCGGGGACGTACCCATGCAAGTTGAGCTTGTCCTGAGACGTGTGATGGAGACCCTCTCCACTGGCGTGGGTATCGTCAAGATCGGCCTCTATCCGGATTCGCAGCTAGAGGCCTGTATCGATCGCATGCGTGAATTCACTGGCCAAGGGGCCAAGCTGGTTGCAGTGATGTTCGCGGACTACGGCGTGAACTTAATGTTATTGCCTAAACTCAAAGCCGCAGGGTTTTATGGCGTGATGCTGGATACTGCGCAGAAGGATGGCCGGCATCTTCTTGACCACCTGAAGATGGATGAGATCGGTGCATTCGTCCGTCACGCTAGATCACTGGGTCTGTACTCCGGGCTTGCCGGCTCACTGAGAGCTGAACATCTCGCGAGCATCGCGCCGATCGGGGCGGATTACATCGGATTCAGGGGAGGGGTGTGTGAGGATTTTCAGCGACGCAACAGGATCAGCCCAAGCAAAATACGCGATTTGAATGCAGTGTTGCATAAACGCAACACATTGTGCGTTGAATGAGTGCGGAAGCCTAGTCTGATCGGCCTATTCAATTGCCACAACCATAGTCTTTGCGTATAGTGAATTTAGACTTTTTTGACCTACACGGAGTGAAATAAGATGAAGAAAACCATGATTGGCCTCGCAGTAGCGGGTGTTGTTGGCCTGACCTCTATGGCGGCAAGTGCAGAAGAAGCATTTACTGGTTCATGGTATGCCGTACCTGGCGTGAGCTTGACCCATCCGGACAGTGAACTGGATGCTGATAGCACCGGCGCAGGCGGTTTCCTCCGTCTTGGTAAAGAGCTCAGCGAACACTGGGACGTGCAGATCGGTGTAGGTCATGCACGTACCGATGAAGATACTGGCCTGGCCGGTGTTGGTGGCCGTTACAAGCAAACGCTGTTCGGTGTTGATGCACTGTACATGTTCAGCCGTGAAAAATTCCGTCCTTTCCTGCTCGCCGGTGTTGGCGCAGCGCGTAACAAAGTCGACTATAGCAACCTGGGTCTGACCGATGACAGCAAGACTTCCTGGATGGCCAACGTCGGTATCGGTGCACAGTACCTGATCACCGAATCCTTCGGCCTTCAAGCAGACCTGCGTCACGTATGGAGCCGTGCTGAAGTACAAGGCGCCCCAGCTGGCACCTTGTTCAACGGCGATGAGACTGTTGGCAACACCTACCTGAACCTGGGTGCGATCTTCCGTTTCGGCGCGCCTAAGCCAGCCGTTGCAGCCGCTGAGCCAATGCCAGCTTCCGAACCATTGCCAGCAGTTGCGCCTGTTGCTGAAGCTACACCAGAACCTATCGGCCCTGCAGAGCCAGCATTCGAAAAGATCACGCTTGCTTCCGAAGTCCTGTTCGCATTCGACAAGGATGTGCTGAAAGACGAAGGCAAGGCCAAGCTGGATGATGAAGTCGTCGGCAAGATGAAGGCACATCCTGAAGTCGAACTGTTGCTGATCACGGGCCATACCGATCGTATCGGTGATGCTAACTACAACCAGAAGCTCTCCGAGCGTCGTGCTAACCAAGTGAAGAAGTACCTGGTTAGCCAAGGCATCGAAGAGAACCGCTTGCACGCTGTAGGCAAGGGTGAGAACGAGCCGGTCGTAGATTGCAAGGGTGTGCGTGGCAAGAAAGCTATCGAATGCCTGCAACCTAACCGTCGCGTCGTGGTGGAAATCGAAGTACAACGTGCCGGTAACTAATCGTTAACCCAAGCACGAAAAAAGCCCCGCTGAGCGGGGCTTTTTTATGCTCGAGATGATATAACCACTAGCATGAGTTCCTTATCGCATATTGATCAATTGATCGAAGCGCGCTGGCTTGTTCCTGTAGCACCAGAGTCTGGCGCTATCGAAGGCATGAGCGTCGCTATCCACGATGGCCATATCCTGGATATTCTGCCCAGCGAAGTAGCCAAAACCAAGTACAGCGCCAAGCAGGCTATCCAGCTTGATGAGCATGTATTGATGCCTGGCTTGATCAATCTGCATACGCATGCCGCCATGACATTGATGCGTGGCCTGGCGGACGATCTCGCTTTGATGGCATGGTTGCAGTCCCACATCTGGCCTGCGGAGAAGGAACTGGTCTCTGAGCGATTCGTTCATGACGGGACGTTGCTGGCGGCTGCTGAGATGCTGAAGGGCGGAACCACTTGCTTCAATGACATGTATTTCTTCCCGCAGGCGGCCGCTGAAGCAGCGCTCAAGGCGGGTATACGAGCCAATCTTGGTCTCGTGGTGCTGGAATTCCCATCACCTTATGCCAACGATGCGGATGACTACTTGAAAAAAGGGCTGGATGCGCGCGATCAGTGGCGTGGGCAAGCGCTGATCTCTAGTAGCTTGGCGCCACATGCTCCGTATACGATCGAAGATCGCACCTTTGAGAAGGTGATCACCTATGCCGAGCAGTTGGGCCTGGGGATTCATACCCATCTCCATGAGACACAGGCGGAAATCGAGCAGAGTCTGGCGCAGCACGGTCGCCGTCCGATGCAGAGATTCTATGACCTGGGGCTACTAGGGCCTAATCTGGTGGCTGCGCATTGTGTCCATCTTCAGGAAGATGAGATGGCGATGCTGGCCCAGCATGGGTGTCATGTGGCCCATTGCCCGGCATCCAATCTGAAGCTGGCAAGCGGTATCGCACCTGTGGTACAGCTGGATCGTCATGGGGTCAATATCGGGATCGGTACTGACGGCGCTGCGAGCAATAACCGTCTGGATATGTTCGCCGAGATGCGACTGGCTGCATTACTGGCCAAAGGTGCCAGTGGTGACGCATCGGCCATCTCGGCACAAGCCGCACTCAAGATGGCGACCATCAATGCGGCCAAAGCGCTCGGCCTCGACGAGAAGATCGGCTCGATCGAAATCGGCAAAGCAGCCGACCTGATCGCTGTGCGTATCGGCAGCCCCGAGACCATGCCATGCTTCGATCCGGTATCGCATCTCGTGTATGTGAGCGGACGCGAGCATGTCACCCACACTTGGGTCTCCGGTGACCTGCGATACCAGAAATCCGATGGGAGCGAAGGTGTTTACGCTGATATCGAACCAGCTGAGCTGAAATCAATCCATGCAGTATGGCAACCAAAATTGAGCGCTTATAAATGACGGCAAGACAAAACGTAGATCAGAACGAACTACAGAAATTCGCGGCATTGGCCCATCGCTGGTGGGACCCTAACAGCGAGTTCAAACCCCTGCATGAGATCAATCCCTTACGTCTCAATTACATCGATCAGCACGTCGGATTGAAAGGCAAGCGTGTGCTGGATGTCGGTTGCGGCGGCGGCATCCTATCCGAATCGATGTCCGGGCGCGGCGCGAATGTCACAGGTATCGATCTCGGCGAAAAAGCCCTGAAGGTCGCACAGTTGCATCAAATGGAATCCGGCGCCAAGGTGGATTACCGCCTTGTGGCGGTCGAAACCTTGGCCGTAGAGCAGCAGGAAAGCTTCGATGTGGTGACCTGCATGGAGATGCTGGAACATGTGCCGGATCCGGCTGCGGTGATCGAAGCATGTGCAAGGCTGGTCAAGCCCGGCGGTACTGTCTTCTTCTCGACCATCAACCGTAACCCCAAGTCTTATCTGTTCGCAGTCATCGGTGCAGAATACATTCTGAACATGCTGCCACGCGGTACTCATGAGTATGAGAAGTTCATCAAGCCATCCGAACTGGGACAGTGGAGCCGTTCTGCCGGCCTGACCACGACAGATATCAAGGGGATGAGTTACAACCCGTTGACGAAGCGCTACTGGCTAGGCAACGATGTGAGCGTCAATTACCTCATGCGTACCGTGAAATAAGCCGTGCGGAACGTTATCCTGTTCGACCTTGACGGCACACTGGCAGATACAGCGCCAGACTTGGGTCTTGCTTTGAATATGCAACGAGAGCGTCACGGTTTGCCGCCATTACCGCAGGAGGCTATCCGACCCTACGCGTCCCATGGATCTCGCGGCCTCCTCTCGATCGGTTTCGGTCTCGTGCCTGAGAACGCGGCTTTCGCAAGTATGCGCGATGAATATCTCGCCTTGTACGACGAAGTCTTCACCAGCTCACCTAGGCTATTCGAAGGCATGGATGGACTACTTGGAGCGCTCGAATCTCGAGGGCTTGCGTGGGGCGTGGTCACCAATAAACCTCGCCGGTTCTCTGCGCCTTTAATGCAAGCCCTGGGGCTGCAGGATCGCGCTGCCTGTCTGGTCTGCGGCGATGATGTGGCACAAGCCAAGCCGGCACCAGATAGCTTGTTACGCGCTTGCGGGCTGACCGATAGTCATCCTGCTGATTGTATGTATGTGGGGGATGCAGAACGTGATATCGCGGCGGGCAGGGCGGCGGGCATGCGCACCGTGCTGGCGATGTATGGCTATATCGATGCCACCGATACGCCTGAAGCTTGGGCTGCGGATGCCGCTATCCATGCGCCTCTGGAACTGCTCGAACTGATCTAGGCTAAACAATCGCATCGCCAGCCTTGGGCGATACGGCAATCAACTGACGCTGCGTCTCTCCATCATGGCTTGCGCCAAGGTGCCGCTATCTACATGCTCGATCTCACCGCCCATCGGCAACCCCCGCGCGATACGGCTCACTTTCAACCCGCGTGCACGTAGCAGGCTACTCACGTAATGTGCGGTGGCTTCGCCCTCGACCGTATAGTTGGTCGCCAGAATGACTTCCTCGACCACACCGTCCTGAGCTCGTTTCAGCAGCTTGTCCAGATGGATATCTCGCGGACCGATGCCATCCAGCGGCGAGAGCCTGCCCATCAATACGAAATACATACCGCGGAAAGCCTGCGTCTGTTCGAGCATCATCAGGTCGGTAGGCATCTCGACCACGCACAGCAAGGATCCATCGCGGGTTTGCGAGTTGCACAACGGACAGATCGGGTATTCGCTGAAATTGTTGCAAAGTCCGCAATGGCTGACGACCTGCAAGGCATTGTCGAGCGCTTGTGCCAGGCTATCGGCACCCGGCCGATCACGTTGCAATAGATGATACGCCATGCGCAAAGCGGATTTCGGCCCAACGCCCGGAAGGCAGCGCAAGGCTTCGATCAGTCGTTCAAGCGCGGGAGGATTGGTCACGACGGTGCTGGCCCGGAAGGCAGTGCCATTTAGAAGGGCAGTTTCATTCCGGGAGGCAACGGCAAGCCTGCCGTCAGGCCGGACATCTTGTCGTTCGCGGTCTGCTCTGCCTTTTTCGCTGCGTCGTTCAAGGCGATGACAAGCAGGTCCTCCAGCATCTCCTTGTCGTCTGACATCAGGCTTTGGTCGATCTGAACGCGTTTCACCTCGTTCCTGCAGGTCATGGTGATTTTCACCATGCCTGAGCCTGCCTGTCCTTCGACTTCGATGTTCGCGAGCTCAGCCTGAGCGCGTTTCATGTTCTCCTGCATTTGCTGGGCCTGCTTCATGAGATTGCCCAAGCCACCTTTCATCATGGTGTATTACTCCTGTGTTGGGTTACTGAATGGGTTTGATGCTGGAAGGAATGATCTGGGCGCCGAAATCCTTAACCAGTGCCTGCACGAAATCATCTTCCTTGATGGCCGACTCGGCCTTGGATTGCAATACGGCCTTTTCCTGGCTGATCTGTTCTGCCGGCGTGTTACCGGTGCCACCGATCTCGAACTTCAACTGGATCTTGCGGCCGAAATGCTGCTGGATGGCGGCTTTGAGCTTTTCCTGATAACTGGATTCCAGTAGATGTTTCTGGGCATTTGGAACCGACAGGTGGATCTCATCCTGATCGAATCGAAGCAATTCGCAATGCTGAGCCAACGCCCGAGCCAGGCCTAGCTTGAGGTCATCGACCAGGCCTCGCCAGTTGCCATCGAATTCCATGTTACCGATGGCAGGGATATCAGCTTCCGTATCGTCAACTGTCACCTGTGGCGGCGCCTTATCTACTGGTTCAGCAGACGTTATCGCAGCTGGGGCTACCGACGCCGACGCAGCGATAGCATGGATGGCGTGACTAGCTGGCGCCGTTTGGTTGGAAGACGATAGTGGCTGTCCGGTGGGTTTGGCGCTGACACTCTTGTCCGAGCCAGGCACGAATGCCAGCATGCGTAACAAGCTCATGGTAAAGCCGGCGAACTCATCCGGAGCGAGCCCGATATCACGTCTACCTAGTAGGGCGATCTGGTAATAGAGCTGCACTTGTTCCGGATGGATGCGATTCGCCAGTCCCAGCAACCGTTGGCGGTCAGGGGAATCCAGCGAGAGGCTGTCGGGGACTGCCTGGACGATGGCGATCTGGTGAAGGAGATTGGCGAAGTCGTTCAACGCGACTTCAAAGGAGATGCTGCGTTGCTCCATGGCCTGTGCTTGCGCCAACACACGGCTTCCATCCGCATCCAATAAGGCGTCCAGCAGTTCGAATAGGTAGGTCTGGTCGATCGCACCGAGCATGGCGCGCACTTCGGTTTCGTGAACGGCATTGCTGCCATAGGCGATGGCTTGATCGAGCAAGGATAGTGCGTCGCGCATGCTACCGGCGGCTGCGCGTGCAATGAGCTGAAGCGCGCTGGCCTCGAATGCGATATTTTCTTCCGTCAGTACGGATTGCAAGTGTTCGGTGATCGACGAGCCAGCCATTTGCCTGAGGTTGAATTGCAGGCAGCGCGACAGTACCGTGACCGGGACTTTCTGCGGGTCGGTGGTCGCGAGAATGAATTTGACGTGTGCAGGAGGCTCTTCCAGGGTTTTCAGCATGGCATTGAAAGCCGAGCGTGAGAGCATATGCACTTCGTCGATGATGTACACCTTGAAGCGCCCGGAGGTCGGCGCGTACTGGGCGTTCTCCAGCAACTCCCGCATGCTGTCCACCTGCGTGTTCGAGGCGGCGTCGACCTCAAGCAGGTCGACGAAACGTCCACGATCGATCTCGACACAAGCGGAACATGTGCCACAAGGGGTGGGCGTGATGCCGGTTTCGCAGTTCAGGGATTTGGCCAGGATGCGTGCGATGGTCGTCTTGCCGACACCACGCGTGCCGGTGAACAGGTAGGCATGATGCAAGCGTTGCTGTTCCAGCGCATTGGTCAGTGCACGTACCACATGGTCCTGACCGACAAGCGCTTCAAACGACTTGGGGCGCCATTTGCGGGCAAGAACCTGGTAGCTCATGGATACGTAAACTCGTTGGGTGGAGGCCACAACTTTAGCCCAAAACCCGGCTTTAGTCTAAGGCCAAATAGGGAGGCGAGCCCAACCCCCGGCACTTGCTTCAACAGTTGTGGCTGCTTCCTTCCGGACCTGACCAGGTTGGCTATCTTGCAATGCGGGGAGGCCCGCCAATAAGTATTTTAACCCAAGCCGGGCAGAGCCATCACGGGAATTTGCATGAGTGGTACAGGAATCTGGATTTGCGCTGGGTCAAACGGGGGAAAATCAGGTAAGTCGCTCAGTGGATTATGCGCAATGACTGAGATATAGTGGTGCTGTTCGGCATCCTAAAAAATAAGAAGCAAGCCACTACATGAACGGCGCGCCACCATGCTTTACCTGAAAAAAGCACTGATACGCCATGCTAATGCCTTCGGGGGGCATTTTGGCAAAGGCACCACTACGCCCCTAGGGGAAACCATCATCACTATCCTGATGGTGGCCGAGACACTGGTCTGTGTCTTCTGGATCTACGTACTATCGAGCCTCGGCGAGGGATACGCCTTCATGGCAGCCATCCCATACGCATATTTCGTCGTCTCCTATACCAGCTTGCTGATCTTTTACCATCTCAAGCGGATCGACTACTTCGTTTTCGTCCAGTTGGTGATGTTGCTGGTCATGCCATTCTTCATGCAATGGGTGATCGGTGGATTCGAAGCATCGAGCGGCGTGGCGATCTGGGCGCTATTGTCACCTGTCGGGGCCCTCATGATACTCGGTACCCGACAATCGATGGGCTGGTTCCTGCTGTTCATCGGCCTGGCCGGATTGTCATGGCATCTCAATAGCCAGTTCGCCAGCAATGCCTTGCCGATCCCGGTGCACATTAAGGATACCTTCTTCCTCATGAACATCACGGGTACTGCCTCGATTCTTTATGGGGTCATGCATTACTTCCAATCCCAGAAAGAGCGCGTGATGCATGCCTTGGAGGAGGAACAGGCCCGATCGGAGAAGTTGCTGCTCAACATCATGCCGCAGACCATTGCCGACCGCCTGAAGGCCGACGATCTGCGCATTGCCGATAGTCATGACTCGGTGACCATCATGTTTGCGGATCTGGTCGAGTTCACCCAGATATCCTCGGGCATGGCGCCCAACGACCTGGTCAATCTGCTGAACAAGGTCTTTTCCAGTTTCGACAAGCTCGCCGACAAGCACCACCTGGAAAAGATCAAGACCATCGGCGATGCCTATATGGTGGTCGGCGGGGTACCGAACGCGAGAAGCGACCATGCCGCGGCAGTCGTGAACATGGCGCTGGAGATGAATGACGTATTGGCCAAGGTCTCGGAAGAGACCGGCAAACATTTGAAGATGCGTATCGGTATCAATAGCGGTCCGGTGATCGCCGGTGTCATCGGCAGCAGCAAGTTCAGCTACGACTTGTGGGGAGACACGGTCAACCTCGCCAGTCGCATGGAACAGTATGGGCAACCGGGGATGATCCAGGTCACTGAATCCACCTACAATCTCCTCAAGAACACCTATGTTTTTGAGCCGAGAGGGATTATCGAGGTCAAGGGCAAGGGCTTGGTCAACGCCTTCTTCGTATTGTCCAGACGATAGTGCTTTCCCGGGCCATTTGGGTTTGGCCTGGCTCCCGAGTTGATATATAATCCGCCTCCACGCACGGAGAGGTGGATGAGTGGTTTAAGTCACCACCCTGGAAAGGTGGCACAGGGGTAACTCTGTCGCGGGTTCGAATCCCGCCCTCTCCGCCAGTGACAGGTCGTAATATTTTCTTGGTTCACCAATGAGTTACGTCATGCCTACACCCGAAGGCCAGCACGACCTGGAACCCCCCCCAAAACCCAGTTTGCTCGAAGCCACCTTATATTGGCTCAAGCTCGGTTTCATCAGTTTCGGCGGCCCGGCAGGGCAGATCGCCATCATGCACCAAGACCTGGTCGATAAGAAACGCTGGATCTCCGAGAAGCGATTCCTGCATGCACTGAACTATTGCATGGTATTGCCTGGCCCTGAAGCACAGCAACTGGCGACTTACATCGGTTGGCTCATGCACCGGACCTTGGGCGGCATCATCGCCGGTACGTTGTTCGTCCTGCCATCCTTGGCGATCCTCATCCTGCTGACCTGGCTCTATCTCGCGTACGGGCACCTGCCGCAGATCGAGGGTGTGCTCTACGGCATCAAGCCTGCGGTCGTGGCCATCGTCGTCTTCGCGGCCTATCGCATCGGTTCGCGCGCGCTGAAGAATGGCGTCCTCTGGGCTATCTCCGCAGGCGCCTTCCTCGGCATTGCGCTATTCAACTTGCCATTTCCCTTGATCATCTTGATCGCCGCAACGCTAGGGCTCATGGGTAGTCGATGGTTGCCTGGTAAATTCACCATCCAGAATAAGGCACACACGCAGGCCCATGGTCCGGGCAAAGCCGTCATCGACGACCAGACGCCAACGCCCGCGCATGCCGTATTCAATCTATCGAAGTTCATCCTCCTGATCGTCATCGCCTTGGGTATCTGGGCTGGGGCGCTGGGGTTGCTGGTATTGCAATACGGACTGGACTCCGTATTGGTGAAGATGGGCTGGTTCTTCACCAAGGCGGCATTACTGACTTTCGGCGGCGCTTATGCGGTCTTGCCCTATGTCTATCAGGGCGCCGTGCAAACATACGAGTGGCTGACCCCGGTGCAAATGATCGACGGTCTTGCGCTGGGAGAGACCACCCCAGGTCCGCTGATCATGGTGGTGGCTTTCGTAGGATTCGTCGGTGGCTGGAGCCAGACGATCTTCGGTTCCGAACACTTACTGCTGGGCGGCGTGGTAGCGGCCTGCGTCACGACCTTCTTCACGTTCCTGCCGTCTTTCCTGTTCATCTTCATCGGTGGACCGCTGGTGGAGTCCACCCAAGGAGACCTGCGATTCACGGCACCCTTGACCGCCATCACGGCGGCCGTGGTGGGCGTGATCCTCAATCTTGCGGTGTTCTTCGCCTACCATGTGTTCTGGCCTAATGGGATCTCGGCGGCCATCGATCCGGTATCGATCGCCGCTGCCGTCATCTCGGCGTTGCTGCTCTTTCGATGGAAGTTTGGGATCGTCCCGCTCATCCTGCTCAGCGGCGTCTTCGGCCTGGCCTATCGTATGCTGTTGTGAGCGCCAGATTTTTGCTGCAGATTTTTATCTAAGGAATATACTGAACAAAAAATATAAGCCTTTCTAACTAGCAAGCAGGAGGAGAATAACAATGAATCCACTCACGCTGTTTCGGCTGTTTTTTACCCCGACCCGGGGTTGGCAGGACCTGATGCAAAGTCGACCGACCATGCATCGCCTCTATCTCTTACACGTCATCCCTTTCGCGCTCATCCCTCCCGCCATGCTGTATGTCGCAGGCAACAATCATGGTGTCATGTTCCTCGGTCTGCTTTCCGATACCAAGCTGATCATGGTGGCCTGTGCGTTCTTCTTCGTGCAGCTGGTCGTGGTGCCAGTGATGGCATCGATCGTCAGGCAGTTGGCGGAAGTCGCTGACAGTCATCCGCCATACCGCGATGCCTTCGTGCTAGCTGCAGTGGCTCCGACACCCTTGTGGATGTCGCCCGTATTTTTGATCGTGCCTGATATCTTCACGAATATCGCCATCACCTCGATCGCTATGATGGCATCAGCGGGCTTCATCTACTACGGCATCCCGGTGGTATTCAAGATCAAGGAACAGGGGCACGCCTTGTTGCTGTTCGGGGCGATCCTGATGGCTGGGATCATCGCGTGGGGCTTCCTCATGGTCTGTACGCTGATGGTATGGGGTAGTGTGCAGAACCTGCAGTTCGCGTTCAAGGCGACCGGCGCCTAGATCATCCTTTGGGGACAAAGGCCACTGTTCGTGGCCTTTGTTGTTTTTAGTGACGAACGAATGGACTAATCCCTAGTCCTAGACTTAACTTCCTTGGATGTGACATCCATGGCAATCCGATTCTCGATTTATAAGGAATAGAGCTGAAATGAAACAGGTAATCCTTGGATTATTCTTATTGATTGGAGCGAATACCGTGCACGCCGCTTGCGCTAGCCTGCTGGACCATCAGTTGACGACTTTGCAGGGTGAGAAACTGAACCTCTGCGATTATCAGGACAAGCCCATTCTCGTGGTCAACACCGCAAGCAAGTGTGGCTTCACGCCGCAATTCGAAAAACTTGAATCCATGTATCGCAAGCATAAGGACAAGATGCTGATCGTCGGCTTCCCATCCAACGATTTTCGTCAGGAGCCCGGCACCAACAAGGAGATCGGGGATTTCTGCAAAATGACGTATGCGGTGCAATTCCCCATGGCTTCCAAGACTTCCGTGGTCGGCCCGAATGCCAATCCGTTCTACAAGCAGTTGGCCAGCGCGACCCATCAACCGCCCATGTGGAATTTCTACAAATACCTCATCCTGCCGGGCGGTAAACAGGTCTATGCCTTCAGTAGCGATGTGGAACCCGAAGCCAGCGAGATCATGGACAAGCTCAAGCCTTATCTCAAGTAAGGCTTGATGATAGAGAAAGGCGGCCTTGGCCGCCTTTTTTATTGGCTTGAGACAGCAATATATGCGCATAAAGGCCGCACGGCCCTTAAAATGCGCTATGTCCCAGAATACGATCCCGTTCGCCGCACTCGACCCCGACCTCATCCTGGATGCCATCGAGGATATGGGGATGAAGACCGATGGCCGCTTGCTTGCGCTCAACAGCTATGAGAACCGTGTCTATCAGGTGGGAATTGAAGAAGCCAAGCCTATCGTGGTGAAGTTCTATCGCCCTGGGCGCTGGTCCGACGAGGCGATCGAAGAAGAGCATGGTTTCGTATTCGGGCTGGCGGAGGCCGAGCTGCCGGTAGTCGCCCCCATCCGTGATGCCCACGGTCATGCCTTGCATAGGTACCGGGATTTTAGATTCAGCCTGTTCCCAAAACACGGCGGACGAGCGCCTGAACTGGATCGCCCGGATACCTTGGAATGGATAGGGCGATTTCTGGGGCGCATCCATGCGATCGGGGCACTGGAGGATTTCCAGCATCGGCCCACCATCGATATCGAGACATTCGGCAAAGAGCCGAGCGATTTCCTTCTGGCGCATGATTTCATCCCGGCGGATATCCGTCTCGCTTACGAGAGCGTAGTTCGTCAAGCATTGGAGGGCGTCCAGCGCTGCTATGACAGGGCAGGGAGTGTCACGCATATCCGCCTGCACGGCGACTGCCATCTGGGCAATATGCTCTGGACCGACGACGGTCCGCATTTCGTCGATTTCGATGACAGCCGAATGGGACCCGCCATCCAGGACCTCTGGATGCTGTTGTCGGGTGAGCGCGACCAGATGAAGGGGCAATTGCTGGATATCCTCGCCGGATACGAGGATTTTTATGAGTTCAACCATCGCGAGCTCTTCCTTGTGGAAGCGTTGCGCACCTTGCGGCTGATCCATTACTCAGCCTGGATCGCGCGCCGCTGGGACGATCCGGCGTTCCCTGTCACGTTCACCTGGTTCAATACGCAACAATATTGGCAGGACCGCATCCTCGAGTTGCGCGAGCAGATCGCCCTCATGGACGAACCGCCTTTGCTGGCAGGCAATTTCTAAGATCGTTCGGTCTGCGCGGGCAGGTGGAATCTCCTAAAAAATCGGTTTAACATGAAGTCACGCAGATTGGCGATCAACCGAAAGGATAGATCATGAGCAACATCATCGTTGAACATCACCCGAGTCAGGAGCGTCTGGCTCAACTAGGCGTCACCAGCTGGTCGACCTGGTCGAAGGAGGTCTCCACGTTTCCCTGGACCTACAGTGAGCAGGAAGTGGCATACGTGCTGGAAGGCGAGGTGACGGTCACGCCTCAAGGAGGTGAGCCGGTGCACTTCGGCAAAGGCGATCTCGTCACTTTCCCGTCCGGGATGGCCTGTACCTGGGAAGTGAAGAAGCCGCTC
This sequence comes from uncultured Methylotenera sp., assembly GCA_902168195.1. Taxonomy (GTDB): domain Bacteria; phylum Pseudomonadota; class Gammaproteobacteria; order Burkholderiales; family Methylophilaceae; genus CABHOJ01. The sequence goes on along the minus strand of CABHOJ010000060.1, from coordinate 2,314 downwards.
AGGAAGCATTACCGCTTCGGATAGCGACCGTGGGGCAACCATGCCCGATCTCTCGCACATCAAAGGCGTCCTCTTCGACCTCGATGGCGTGCTCTATGTCGGGCCGCAGATCATCGACGGCGCGCGCGAAGCAATCGACGCAGTACGTGGAGCTGGCTATCGTTGCCGCTTCGTCACCAATACGAGCACCATGTCCATGGCCTCGCTGCGCCAAAAACTCGCTACGCTTGGCTTCGATATCCCAGCCTATGAATTGATCAGTGCGCCACAGGCGACCATCCTTTATTTACGCGGGCTAGGTAATCCCCGTTGCCGCTTGCTGTTGGCAGATGACGTCAAGCAGGATTTCGCTGAATTCGTCTCGGATGAGTCGCATCCCGATGTGGTGATCGTCGGTGACATCGGTCAAACCTGGAGTTATGCCTTACTCGATTCCGTGTTTAATAACCTGTTGCAAGGTGCCAGATTGATCGCCGTGCACAAGAACCGATTCTGGCAGACCGAGCATGGCTTGAAGATGGATATCGGCGGGTTCATCGCGGCATTGGAATACGCCAGCGGCGTTGAGACCATGATCATCGGCAAACCATCGCTCGATTTTTTCAAGGTAGCCCTCGCCGATATGCAACTGAATCCAGCCGAAGTCCTGATGGTGGGGGATGATATCGATTCCGATGTCGGTGGTGCGCAGCAGGCCGGCATCAGGGCTGCTCTGGTGCGGACAGGTAAGTACAGGGCTGCGTATTGCGAGGCGTCTCCCATCAAGCCGGATCTCATCCTCGATTCCGTGGCCGACTTGCCAGCCGTACTCAAGAGTTAGCAGGCAATTAATACTTGATTAAAGTGATGGGGTATTTATACTGAAAGTGCAGCATATTCTTCGTCACTTAATGTGAATCAGGAGGCTATGATGAACCGCAGACTGTATTTCGTATTACCCGACATCAAATCAGCAAGACGCGTCTGGAAAGAGATGTTGCTGGCCTGTGTCGATAACCGCAATATCCATTTCCTGGCCGAACCAGGGACGCCGCTCGGCAAGATGCAGCCGGCGGATACCATGGAGAGGACTGACATGTTCCATGAGGGTGTCGCGGGCATCTTTGTTGGCGCTGCACTGGGGTTGATCGCCGGTGCGCTCACCTTGTTCGCGCCAGAGGGGTACTTCCCGGTCTGGTACACCAATCTGCATTGGACAGGCATCCTGGCGTTCACTATCGGTATCGGTGCGGCCTGTGGTGCCATAGGGATGGCGATGCTTGGTATCTCACTCGCCAATACCGATCTTGAAGCTGCCAGAGAAAAGATCCGGCATGGCCAGGTCATGATGATCGTCACGGTACCTATCCATCGGTTGCCCGAGATTCGCCGCATCATGCAGGTACTCCATCCGGAAGCCGAATATTACGGCGTCTGGCCGGCGTTGCACCCTGTATTTCCTTGATGCGGGATGGTAGTCTTCTAATGCACTGGCGACAGCATGTCGCCGGCGTGATCGGTTTGTCCTGATTTCTGCAGAAACTCTAGGGAATTTTTCCGAATCAGGGTAGGTCATTCAAAATGGGTGTTTTAGTCGTATTAACCCATTCTCGTTATTTTCAATCGATAAATAGCCAATAACACCATAAGAACGGCTATCGATTCATCACTTGGTTTTTTGCATCGCATTAATTCCGGGGTCATGGTTAGGAGGTCTTATGCTGCCCAAGCATATCAAACGAGTCGCAGTCGGGCTCGCCATAGCGTCTTTGTTCGTCTATCAGGCGACATACGCGGACGAAGTCAGAATGAAGAACGGCGATATCATCAAAGGGACCGTCGTCAAAAAAGAAACGGACAAGCTGGTCTTCAAGACCACCTATGCAGGTGACCTCATGATCCAGTGGTCCGAGGTCGAGAACCTGGTCACCGATAAACCCCAGTATGTGGTGCTTTCCGATGGCACCAAGATGAAAGGTCCCTTGCTCGAGACGTTACCGGGTGATGCCAAGGTCGAACTTAAGAAGACCGAAGAAGAACTCGAAGAATCGGACTTCAACCTCATGAAGACGCGATACATCAATCCCACTCCCGATCTGACCGGGGATGGCGTCCGATGGAGCGGCAACATCAATGCAGGCGGTACCCTGACGCAAGGCAACACCAATAATAAGCTCCTCCGATTCGATGCTGAAACCATCGCAAGAACCCTCAATAACCGGTTTACCGTTGGCGGAATATTCAACCGGGCACAGAGTAACGACTGTCTCTTATACACATCTCCGAGCCCACGAGACCGTACTAGATCTCGTATGCCGTCTTCTGCTTGAAAAAA
>CABHOJ010000059.1 GCA_902168195.1 uncultured Methylotenera sp. | reverse complement strand
ATTGAAATGAATGGGTTAACCCTTGAGGGATAGGTTCCTGCGGGTTGACGCAAAGAAGAATCAATCGATAGAGACGATACGGTGCTAAAACAACGGACATTAAAAAAAGTCATCAGTGCCACGGGTGTGGGGCTGCATAACGGCGAGAAGGTCGAGATGACCTTGCGTCCTGCCGCGCCCGATACCGGTATCGTGTTCAGGCGAGTCGACCTGCCCGGCTCCCCTGAGATCAAGGTTGAACCTCACATGGTCTGCGATACGCGCCTATGCTCTGCCCTGGAGCACAACGGCGCCCGTGTCGCGACGGTCGAACATCTGATGTCCGCGCTTGCCGGCCTGGGCATCGATAATATCGTCATCGACCTCACTGCCTCCGAAGTGCCCATCATGGATGGCAGTGCAGGTCCGTTCGTCTTCCTCTTGCAGCAGGCTGGCATCGTCGAGCAGCCTGTCGCCAAGAAATTCATCCGTATCAAGAAGACCATCGAAGTGCAGGATGGGGACAAGTGGGTGCGGTTCGATCCCTACTTCGGGTTCAAGATCGATTTCACCATCGCCTTCAACCATCCTGTGTTCGAACATTCCGGTCAGCGTGTGCTGATCGATTTCGCCGATAACTCCTATATCAAGGAGATCAGCCGTGCGCGGACCTTCGGCTTCATGCACGAGGTCGAATACCTGCGTTCCAACGGACTGGCGCGTGGCGGCAGCCTCGATAACGCGATCGTGCTGGACGAATACCGCGTATTGAACAATGACGGCCTGCGTTATGACGACGAGTTCGCCAAGCACAAGGTGCTGGATGCGATCGGCGATCTCTATGTATTGGGGCATCCGCTGATCGGTGCCTTCACGGCCTACAAATCCGGCCATGCGATGAACAACCAGTTGTTGCGTAACCTGCTGGCGGATGCCGATGCCTGGGAATACGCGACCTTCGACAAGGTGGAAGAGGCACCCGGTGCCTTCCGTAACCCCATCTCCGTCCCACAAACCCTGCAATACATCTAGGGGGATCGAGGCAGGTCATGCTGGTGCTGCGTATCCTGCTGGTTCTTGGCCTGATCTCGGTCGCCGTTTCTTTCGCGGTCTACATCTTCACCAAAGACGCGCGCTACCTGAAATTCTCTTGGCAACTCATCAAGTTCACCATCGTCCTGTTGTTCGTGGCGGCGGTCGTCTACGCGATGGGGCGCATCATCCTCTTCTAGCACTGGCTTGCCCCGCGCGCAGTCGCATGTGCTATGCTTTTCACTGGTGTTCTAGGGGTGCGTCATGGTGTTTCTGAGGGGATTGATCTTTTCGTTGTTGCTGGCCAGTACCTCTGCCTGGGCGCTCAATAACGATGAGCTGTTCGCCGGCGCCCGTGAGGCCTACAAGGTCCGTGACGAGGCGGCACTGGCTGAATATACCCGCCAGTTGCATGGCCAGAACTATATCCTCGCCCCTTATGCCGATTACTGGCTGCTATTGCTGAGACTGAGCCAGGCCGATCACCAGACGGTCCAGGAATTCCTGCAACGCTATCCCGATCTCCCCTTTGCCGACCGAGTCCGTGGCGAATGGCTGAAACAGCTTGGTAAGCGCCAGGACTGGCAGAACTTCGTCGACGAATACTTGCATTTCCAGCGCGAGGATACGGCGGTCAGTTGCTACGCCGTGGAGGCTCGCGCAGGCCTTGGCGAACCTGAAGCATTGAACAGCGGTAAGTCGCTCTGGCATGCCGCCGGCGAACCACCGGCCTCATGCAATAGCCTGTTCGATCGCATGCAGAAAGCCGGTATCCTGACCGAGCAAGACATCTGGCAGCGTTTCCGCCTGGCGATGCTGGAAGGTAAGTTCGCCCTGGCCAAATCCATCGTACAGCGCATCCCTAAGTTCGAAAGCGCGCAACTGAAGCTGATCGATACCGTGAATGCCAATCCGCAACGCGTGCTCGACAAGAAGACCATCTCACTGAAGAGCCGCTATGGCCGCGAACTCAATCTCTATGCGCTGGATCGGCTGGCACGCAGCCAGATGGATAGCGCGCTGAAGCACTGGATCTCCATGCAGTCATCGTTCGAATCCGCCGACCGCAATTATGCCTGGGCGAGGTTCGCGCTCTATGCGGCTCGCAAGCACGATCCGGCGGCGCTCGAGTATTACACGCGCGGCAGCGATGCCACACTCGACAAGGAACAGATCGCCTGGAAAGTCCGGGCCGCCTTGCGCATCAAGGACTGGCCAGGTGTGCAAGCAGCCATCGCCGAGATGCCCGTCACCCAGCAGCAGGAATCCGCCTGGCGCTACTGGAAAGGCCGTGCGCTCAAGGAACAACAGCAGATCCCGCAAGCCAACGCCATCTTCGTGCCGCTTTCCCACGAGCGGAGCTATTACGGCCTGTTGGCCGAAGAAGAGCTGGGTCCGGTCATGAGTGAACCGCCCAGTTTCTATAAGGCGTCGGAAGATGACGTCAAGGAAGTCGCCGCCATGCCCGGCATCAAGCGTGCCATCGAGCTGCAACGGGTCGATCTGCGGTGGGAGTCGCGTGCGGAATGGGCGATGGCGACCAAGGATTTCGACGACAGGCTGATGATCTCGGCCGCCGAGATCGCGGCGCGGCAAGAATGGTACGACCTGGCGATCATCACGGCGGACAAGACCCGGTTCACGCACGATTACACCTTGCGCTATCCCACGCCCTATCGCGACCTCGTCAAGAGTTTCGCCAAGGATCAGGATCTGGATGAGGCCTGGGTCTACGGCCTGGCTCGCCAGGAGAGCCGCTTCATCATCCAGGCCAAGTCCGGGGTCGGGGCAGCCGGTCTGATGCAGGTGATGCCGGCGACGGCCAAATGGATCGCCAAGCGCATGGGGCTCGACAGCTACCACAACGGCATGATCCATCAGCTGGAGACCAATATCCAGCTCGGCACCTATTACATGCGCCATGTGCTCGACCAGATGGGCGGACAAGCCTTGATGGCCACGGCCGCCTACAACGCCGGGCCGGGCCGGGCCAAGCGCTGGGCCGGCGCGCAACCGATGGAAGGCGCGATCTATGCCGAGACCATCCCGTTCAGCGAGACGCGCAACTATGTGCAGAAAGTCATGGCGAACGCTTATTTCTACGCCAGCCGCCTGGGGACCAGGGTGCAGAGTGTGAAGCAGCGGCTGGGCGTGATCGCAGGTAAAGCGACGAGCGCTATCCCCGAGGATGAAACCATCCTGGCGGAGCAGGTCAAAGCGGAATGAACAATAAGTAGAACAGAGGACAGGAATGGCAATCAGGCAGGTGTGTGTCTTAGGTGGTTCGGGGTTCGTCGGCAGTGCGATCGTCCATCGGTTGAGTGCGGCAGGGTATGACGTCAAGGTGCTGACACGTCGGCGCGAGCGCGCCAAGCACTTGATCCTGCTGCCTTACGTGCAAGTCATCGAGTGCAACATCATGGACGACGCGGCCCTGTCGCAGCAGATCTCAGGCACTGACGCCGTCATCAATCTGGTCGGCATCCTGCACGAGATCGGCAAGCTCAGCTTCAATGCCGTGCATCACGAACTGGCGGAGCGCGTCGCAAAACTGTGTCGTCGCCACAAGGTGGCGCGGCTGCTGCACATGAGCGCCTTGCAGGCAAGCCCGGATGGCCCGAGCGCCTACCTGCGTTCGAAGGCGGCCGGCGAAGCGGCCGTGCTCGCCGAAGCCGGCGAGACCAAGGTCACCATCTTTCGGCCTTCCGTGGTCTTTGGCCGCGGAGATAGTTTCCTCAACCTGTTCGCCAATCTGGTGAAGCTCATGCCGGTCGTGGCGTTGGCGAAACCCGATGCCAGGTTCCAGCCGGTCTGGGTGGAGGACGTGGCGCAGGCTTTCGTCAATAGCCTGGAGAACACGGCGACTTACGGCAAGGTGTATGAGCTGGGCGGTCCGCGCGTCTATACCCTGCGCGAACTGATCGAGTTCGTGATCTTCGTGCTCGGCAAGAAACGCAAAGTCGTCGGCCTCAACGACAAGCTCGCCTACTATCAGGCCTATATGCTGGAGAAGATGCCGATCAAACTCATGACGCGCGATAACCTGGCTTCCATGGAAGTTGATAGCGTCGCGAGCGGCGAATTCCCGGCGGTATTCGGCTTCAAGCCGACCGCGCTCGAGGCCGTGGTTCCGGAGTATCTTGCCAACGACACGCCGAGGGGCGCCTACGACAGGTTCCGCGGTCTCGCAGGTCGGTAGGATGAAGGTCTACCAGGTCGGTGGCGCAGTACGCGATGCCCTGCTCGGCCTGCCGGTCAAGGATACCGACCACGTCGTGGTCGGGGCCACGCCGGAACAGATGGAGCAACAGGGCTATCGTCCCGTCGGCAAGGATTTTCCGGTTTTCCTGCATCCCAGCACCAACGAGGAATATGCGCTTGCGCGCACCGAACGCAAGACCGCCAAGGGTTACAAAGGCTTCCAGGTGTTCGCCTCGCCCGAGGTGACGCTGGACGAAGACCTCGCACGACGCGACCTCACCATCAACGCCATCGCCCGAGATAGCGAGGGCCAGCTGATCGACCCGTTCAACGGCCAAGCCGATATCGCCAGCAAGACCCTGCGTCACGTCAGCGACGCGTTCATCGAAGATCCTGTCCGCATCCTGCGCGCCGCCCGTTTCGCGGCGCGGTTCACCGAATTCTCCGTCGCACCCGAGACCATGCAGTTGATGAAACGGATGGTGGCGGCCGGTGAGGTCGATGCGCTGGTGGCCGAGCGCGTCTGGCAAGAGTTGTCCAAGGGCCTGATGGAAGCCAAGCCTTCCCGTATGTTCGATGTGTTGCGCGAATGCGGTGCACTGCAACGCATATTCCCCGAACTCGATCGCCTCTGGGGTGTGCCGCAACCGCCCCAACATCATCCGGAGATCGATACCGGTGTGCATGTCATGATGGTCATCGACTATGCCGCCTCCCGCCATTATTCGCTTCCGGTCCGGTTCGCCGCGTTGACGCACGACCTCGGCAAAGGCACGACGCCGACGGATATCCTGCCGCGCCATATCGGTCATGAGGAGCGCAGCGTCGGCTTGCTGAAAGAGGCCTGCAAACGTTTACGCGTACCGAACGATTGCAAGGAGCTGGCCCATATCGTCGCCAAGTTCCACGGCAAGGTGCATGCAGTTTTTGAGATGCGTCCGGGGACGCTGGTGCAGTTTTTGCAGGATACGGACGCGATCCGACAGCCACAACGTTTTCGGGAATTCCTGCTGGCCTGCGAGAGCGACTCGCGTGGCAGGCCGGGTTACGAAGACAAGCCCTTTCCCCAAGCAGAGCGCTTATTGCAAATGCTCGATGCGGTGATGCAGGTCGATGCCGGCGCGATCGCGCGGCAGTTCGACGATCCGGAGAAGATCCGCGCTGCGGTGTTCGAAGCGCGGGTGAAAGCCGTCAAAGGCTTGCACTACTGACCTTGCCTCAGTCAGCCGTGCATACGCGATCGCGGCCGGATGCCTTGGCGCGATAGAGCGCCTCGTCAGCCCTGCCGAACATCACGGTATTGGATTCCTCGTCGCGGTGCTCGGCGACGCCCAGGCTGATGGTGACAGTGATGCTGACACCCTCGTGAACGATGGGGGCTTCCTTGACCGTGGTGCGGAGGTGCTCCGCGATGATCTGTGCGCGGTTCAGGTCACACCCCTTCATGAGCAACAGGTATTCCTCCCCGCCCCAGCGGCACAAGAAGTCCGATTCTCGCAGACAGCCCTGGATCGTCTCGGCCAGTTGCTTGATCACGGCGTCACCGGCGAGGTGACCGTAGCGGTCGTTCACCTGTTTGAAGTGGTCGATATCGATGAGGATGGCGGATAAGGGCTCTTGATTCCGCCTGGCCAGTTTCATCGCCTGGTCCGCGAACAGTTCGCAGGCCTGGCGATTGGCCAGCCCGGTCAACTTGTCCGTCGTCGCCATTTCCTCCAGCCGTCGCTGATAGCGGTTGATCGTGATGTTGGTCAGCGTCAGCACCACACCGGTGATCACCATGCATAGGGCGAGGTTCATATAGAGCGTGCGCTTGATCTCGGCCAGTGCCTCATCCTCCATCTTTTCAACGAACAGGTACCAGTCGAGTTCGGGGATGAAGCGTACGTTCAACAAGTGCACGCGCCCGTCGCGCTTGTATTGATACGAACCGCTCTGGCTCTTGAGGACGGTATCGGCCTGGGCCTGCAGACCCTCGATGCGCCTGATGTTATCGCCCGGGCTGGTCTGGTGGTTGCTGTAGAGCGCGACATCGCCCTTGAGGTCGACGAAATAGACGATACGGTCGTAGCGTTCCTGGTAGCTGTCGATCAACTTGCGCACTGCATCCACGGTGAGCCCGATGCCGGCCACGCCGAGGAACTTGTCGGCGTAATCGTAGACGTGATAGTTGATGAAGATGGTCAGCGCATCCTTGTCGGCCTGGTTGGTGTCTACGCTAATCTCGTAGGGCTGTTTCATGGCCCGCACGCGGTAGTACCAGACGTCGTGCTCATCCTTGGGCGAGATCTGTTTGAGGATGCCGCCCGGATGGTAGTAATTGCCGGTCCGCTCGGAGACATAGAAGCTGGCGAACGTGCCGTAGCGATTCTTGATCTCGCCGAGGTATTTGGTGATCTGCGCGAGATCCTTCTCGCCGTCGAGAACCCAGTCGCGCAGGAATGTGTCGCTCGCCATCATCGAAGAGATGAACGTGGGGCGCACCAGGTCTTTCTGGATCTCGGAGTAGATATTGTCCGAGGTGAGCGGAAGCTCATCCTTGATGATGGATTTCCGGATGGTCTCCTTGGAGACGAAGTAGCTGGCGAAGCTGGTGATGATGAAGCCGAGGCTCAGCAGGACGCTGAGGGCAGTGATGAGTTTCTGTTTATCGTTGGCTAAAGTCTGCATATCTGATACTTATTCAACTACTTATGGTGCAAGTGTATCGCAGATGAAGGATTTGGGGATGCTCTTGAGCTTGTTAGGAACGGAGGTCGGTCTCGGCCGACTGCCGAGATACTTTCTCTTGCTTATCTAAGGGAAAAGTAAGGGCCAACTCCCTCGAAGTCGTCATTCCCGCGAAGGCGGGAATCCAGGCAAGCGATGATGAACGGCATATTCCCGTGGGAATTTTATTGGAGGATGCTTAACTGCGCCTGCAAAAACTCCATCGGTTTGCGCTTGAATCCGCTCTTGGCGAACTGGTGCCAGCGGCCGATGACATAGCAGATGATGAGGTTGGCCTGTGCTTCCGGTTCCAGCTTACGTCCGGTTTGCGTTTCGGCGATGCGCAGGCTTTGCTTGAGGGTGGATTCGATACGGTCAAAGAGTTGATTGATACGAACCTGCAGGCGATCGTCTTCGTTGACCAATGCGTCGCCGATGAGCACGCGGGTCATGCCCGGGTTCTTCTCCGCGAACATCAGCAGCACGGATACCACGCGCTGTACCTGGGCCAGGCCATCGGTCTCTTCTGAGGTGATCTTGTTGATAAGCCCGAACAGGGTCTGTTCGATGAATTCAATGAGACCTTCAAACATCTGGGCCTTGCCTGCGAAGTGACGATAAAGCGCAGCTTCAGATACATCCAGTTTGGCGGCGAGCGATGCGGTGGTGATCTTTTCCCGCTTGGGGGATTCCAGCATCTTTGCCAGGGTTTCAAGGATCTGTTGTTTGCGTTCGCCTGCCATTTTATTGTTCCTTACTTGTTCTAGATCGTGGTTCTCGTCAGTTCGAGCACGTTGCTGATACGTGCATCGACATAATTCGGTTTGTGCATGCGTCGGGAGACGAGCACGGTTTTCATGCCCAGCCGCTTGGCGGTCATGAGGGCTTCCGGATTGTCTTCCAGCATGACGCAGTCCTGCGGTCTGGCCCGGATGGTACTCAGCATCCGGGCGAATCCACGGAACGACGGCTTGGGGTGAAACCCGGAAGATTCCACGCTGAATATCTGGTCGAAGAGACCCTCGATCCCCATCAGTTTCAGCACTCGCAGAGCATACCCCATGGGTGCGTTAGTGAATACTACCTTACGCCCAGAAAGGCGCTGGATGCAGTGTCTGAGCCGCTGGCTACGCACGACCATCTGCTCCAATTCAGGGAATTGGTGAGTGATATGCAGGAAGTGGCGCGGGTCGATATCGTGGTGGCGCGTGAGGCCTTTCATGGTCGCGCCATACACCCGCCAGTAATGTCGACGCAGGGCATGCGCATCGTCCTCGTTGAGGTCGAGGTGATCCATGATGTACTGCGTCATGGCCTGGTTCATGACCGGGAAGATATGGGCCGATGCATCGTGCAGCGTGTCGTCCAGATCGAACACCCAAACCCTGGACAAATCACTTCGCCTTGATCAGGGTACCAACACCTTCGTCAGTAAGGACTTCCAGCAACAATGCATGCTCGACGCGACCGTCGATGATGTGCACTGACTTCACGCCGCTACGGGCGGCATCCAGCGCCGAGCTGATCTTGGGCAGCATGCCGCCGGAGAGGGTGCCATCGGCCACCATGTCGTCGATCTGCTTCGGCGTGAGGCCGGTGAGCAGCTTGCCTTCCTTGTCCAGCACGCCCGGCGTATTGGTCAGCAGGATGAGCTTTTCTGCACCGAGGATCTCCGCCAGTTTGCCGGCGACGACATCGGCGTTGATGTTGTAGGTTTCGCCCTCGGGGCCGACACCGATCGGGGCGATGACGGGGATGAAATCGCCGGTATCGAGGAATTCGATCAGGGTCGGGTCGATGGCGGTGACGTCACCGACCTGGCCGATATCGATGAACTCGCCAGGCAATTCCTTGTTCGCCATCATGAGCTTGGTGGCGTGGATGAAGTTGCCATCCTGTCCGGTGAGGCCGACCGCTTTACCACCATGGCGGTTGATGAGATGCACGATCTCCTTGTTGACCTGGCCGCCGAGCACCATTTCGACGATGTCCATCGTCTCTTCATCGGTGACACGCATGCCCTGGATGAATTCACCTTTCTTGCCAAGCCTGTCCAGCAGTTCATTGATCTGCGGGCCGCCGCCGTGGACGATGACCGGGTTCATGCCGACGAGCTTGAGCAGCACGACATCGCTCGCGAAACATTCTTTCAGTTTCGGGTCGGTCATGGCGTTGCCACCGTACTTGATGACGATGGTCTTGTCGAAGAAGCGCTTGATGTAGGGCAGGGCTTCCGCGAGGGTATGGGCCTTTTGTGCGGCGGTGGTGTCGGTGAGCATTGACTCTCTCTGCAAGTGAATGACTGTGGATATTTTACCTTGAAAAACCGGCTAAGTCGGCGCTCAAATGTGCTAACTTTCAGGTTAAGTGGACGCTTCTAAAATTAAATAACGACTAAGTAAGACGAGGCGCGCGGAAATCCCGGGCGCGCCGCATATGCGTTATATGTAAGCGTTCAGGATTTTCAAGCAACAAGGTCTGACGACGCAGTTTTTAATTTGAGAGGTGTCCATGCCGAGTGATATCGAAATCGCCCAAAAAGCCAAGCTCAAGAAAGTCAGCGAGATCGCACTGAGCCTCGGGTTGGTGGAAGACTCGATCGAACATTACGGGCAGTACAAAGCCAAGATCGACCTCAAGCTGAATCCGCAACTTGCCGGACGACCTGACGGCAAGCTGATCCTCGTCACCGCTATCAGTCCAAGCCCGGCAGGTGAGGGCAAGACCACGACTACCGTCGGGCTCGGCGATGCGCTCAATCGTATCGGCAAGCATGCCATCGTTTGCCTGCGCGAACCCTCGATGGGCCCGGTCTTCGGGCTCAAGGGTGGCGCAGCCGGCGGCGGTCATGCACAGGTCGTGCCGATGGAAGACATCAACCTGCACTTCACCGGCGACTTCGCCGCAATCGCACTGGCACACAACCTCCTTTCTGCACTCATCGACAACCATATCCATCAAGGGAATCCGCTCGGCATCGATCCGCGCCAGGTGACCTGGAAACGCGTCATGGACATGAACGACCGTGCCTTGCGCCAAGTGGTCGTCGGCCTCGGCGGCAAGGTCAACGGCCAGACGCGCGAAGATGGTTTCGATATCGTGGTCGCCTCGGAAGTCATGGCGATTTTCTGCCTGGCGGAATCACTCAAGGACTTGAAGCAACGCCTGGGCAATATCGTTATCGGCTACAGCTACGCCGGCAAACCGGTCACGGCGCGTGAACTGAAAGCCCACGGCGCCATGGCGGTGCTGCTGAAGGACGCCATCAAGCCTAACCTCGTGCAGACGCTGGAGCATACGCCGGCACTCATCCACGGCGGGCCGTTCGCCAACATCGCGCATGGATGCAATTCGGTGATCGCGACCAAGCTCGGCCTGAAGCTCGGCGAGTATGTCGTGACGGAAGCGGGGTTCGGGGCTGACCTCGGCGCGGAGAAGTTCATCGATATCAAATGCCGCAAATCCGGTTTGCGCCCATCGGCCTGCGTGGTCGTCGCCACCATCCGAGCCCTGAAATATCATGGCGGCGTCGAGGTGGCGGATCTGGGAAAAGAAGACCTGCAGGCGCTAGAGCGAGGACTCGCTAACCTGCACAAGCATGTCGAGAACGTCACCCAGCATTACGGATTGTCGTGCGTGGTCGCGATCAATCGTTTCAATAACGACACCGATGCTGAATTGGCACTAGTGCGTGAGCGATTGGCCAAGCAAGGCGTCAATGTCGTACTGGCGGAGCATTGGGCCAGGGGTGGGGCCGGGGCGGAAGACCTAGCGCGCGAGGTCGTACGCTTGGTCGAAGCCAACAATCACCAGATGAGGTTCGTCTACGACGATGCGGATAGCCTGTGGGAGAAGATGCGCAAGGTGGCGACCAAGGTTTATGGCGCGGCCGATATCTTTGCGCCGCGACGCTTGCTGGTGCAGATCGAACAATTGCAGAACGAAGGTTATGGGCACTACCCCATCTGTGTCGCCAAGACCCAGTACTCTTTCTCGACCGATGCCACGGCGCGGGGCGTCGTCAAGGGCCATGTCATCAATGTGCGCGCTGTGCGTCTGGCGGCCGGAGCGGAATTCATCGTCATGATCTGCGACGACATCATGACCATGCCGGGCTTGCCGAAGGAGCCCTGCGCCAACCGCATCGACATCAATGATGATGGGGTGGTCTCAGGACTGTTCTAGATCAAGTTCCTAAGCGTGCGCATGGCATGCTGCATGAATGTGCCCCATGCGCTTGGCACCTCATTCCGTTCGCTCGTTTAACATGATGGTTGCTTTCGGCTGCTTTGAAACTTAACAAAAAAAGCGGCCCGAAGGCCGCGAGTCGAGGAGAAAAGCGATGTCTGTGGATCAGTTGACGGTCAGTCGCTTGGCAGCCGCCACTTGTTTCTTCGGCAGTGTCAGTTCCAGCACACCGTCCTTGTAATTCGCGTCAGCCTTGGCTTCGTCCACTTCGTTCTCCAGCACGAACCTGCGCGCGACCTTGCCGTAATAGCGTTCGCTGCGGAGCACGCGCTCGCCATCTTTGGCTTCTTTCTCGCGTCGCACTTCTGCGCTGATCGAAATGTGACCGCCATCGATGGTCACGTTGATATCTTCCTTCTTTACGCCTGGGATCTCGGCATGCACCGTGTACTGATTCTCGTCTTCCTGCACGTCTACCTTGAGTCGCGGCTCGTGGTTGCGCTCCAGTGCCACTGGGCGGAAGAAGCCCTTGAACACGTCTTCGAATGGATCAAATCCGCTCACGCTGAACGGATCGATACGGGAAATATTGGCCATCATCGTCTCCTTTCAATTTGGGTCAATGGGTGGAGTCTTGCTCCTGTGACCAAAATGGGGAGCGTGGAAAATATTTCAAGAGGCCTAGATGGTTGCCCCCGTCAGATCTTTTTGACGAAGACCTTGGAACGACGCTGGAAGTTGTAAAGCTGCTGTTTCGCTGGCGGCAAGGATGAGACGTCCGTCTCGACGAAACCGCGCTCCAGGAACCAGTGTTCAGTGCGCGTGGTGAGCACGAACAGTGACTGGATGCCACGTTCCCTGGCCTGTTCTTCACTGTATTTGAGCAGGCGATCGCCACGACCGCCGCGCCTGAATGCCCGATGCACCGCCATGCAGGCGAGCTCGGCCTTGCGGTCGTCTGGAAATGGGTAGAGCGCGGCGCAGCCGATGATGATGCCGTCGTGTTCCATGACGAAGAAATGGTCGATCTCCATCTCCAGCCGCTCGCGCCCGCGCCTGACCAAAATGCCTTCCGCTTCCAGCGGTTCGATCAGTTGCAGGATGCCGCCGACATCGCCGATCTCGGCTTGGCGCATGGATTCCAGGGATTCTTCCGTGACCATGGTGCCGATACCGTCATGCGTGAACAGTTCCTGCACGATGGCGCCATCGACATGGCGACTGATGAGATGGGTGCGCGCGACTCCGCCGTCACAGGCCTTGATGGCGGCAGGCAGGTAATAGCCTTCATCTTCGCTGAAGTTTTGCACCTCATTGCTCTCGGAGGATAGTTGCACGTTACGCAACAGGTTCCGCGCTTTGTCTGCAGTCATCTCGCGCAACAATTCGCCGCGGATGTTGTGGACGCCGGTGGAATCCATGAGGAAGATCAGCTTGTCCGCATCCAGTGCGATCGCCGCGCTGACGGCGACATCTTCCAGCGTGAGATTGAAGACTTCGCCGGTAGGCGAATAGCCGAGCGGGGACAGGAGGACGAGTTCGCCGTCGTCGAGCCTTTTCTGGATGCCGATGGCATCGACCTTGCGCACCTCGCCGGTGTGCTGGAGATCGACGCCGTCACGCACTCCTAGCGGTTTCGCCGTGACGAAGTTGCCACTGGCGACGCGGATGTCCGCGCCTGCCATGGGGGAGTTGACCAGTCCCATCGATAGCAAGGCTTCGATCTCGACCCGGACGGCACCGTTGGCTTCTTTCACCGCTTCCATCGCATCGTCGTCGGTGACGCGCAAACCATTGACCAGTTTGGTCTCGATGCGGGCCTTCTTCAGCCGCGATTCGATCTGCGGACGTGCGCCATGAACCAGCACTAGCCGTACTTCCAGGCTGGCGAGCAGGTTGAGATCGTGCGACAGCGCGACGAACTGACCGTCATCGACCACTTCGCCGCCGAAGGCGATGACGAAGGTGCGACCGCCGAAGGCATGGATGTAGGGCGCCGCAGAGCGGAACCAGCGCACGAACTCCTGGGGTTGCAGCAGGTTGAAACGGGGGCTGGTCGGTGTCGAGGCACCGGAGGCGCTCTCGGTCTGCGAGTAGAGATAGGCGGCCGTGCAATCCAGTGCGTCGCACAGGCGCATGAGCATGGCCTCGGATACACCTTGCGTGCCGCGCTCGATACGCGAGAGATTGCCGCTGTCGGTCTCAACCCGGCGGGCGAGTTCTTGCAGCGTGAGATTGAGGTGCTTGCGACGCTTGCGTATGGCATTACCGACAGACATGACCACCCTTTATTTGCTATATACGCATATTTTTATACATATATTGAATATTAGCAAATAAATTGCGCAGAATTTAGCGATTGAAGTCACCCCAAAGGGTTTGCATCGCAGAAATCGCTGCAAGTGACGCAGTCTCAGTGCGCAGGATACGGTTGCCCAGCCTGACCGGGATGAACCCCTGGCTGGAGGCCATGGCGATCTCGTCCTCGGTCAGCCCGCCTTCGGCACCGATCAGCAGGCATATCTCACCTTCAGGCATCGGCAGATCGTGCAGGCACTGCTCTGCGGTCGGAGACAGCGTGATGCGCAATGTCGCACCCGAAGGCTGGGCCAGCCAGTTCGCGAGCGACAAAGGTGGCGCGACTGCCGGCAGGATGGCGCGGCCGGACTGCTCACAGGCGGAGATGACGACGTTCTGCCAATGTTCACGGCGTTTCTCGGCACGTTCACCCGACAGCTTGACCACGCTGCGCTGGCTGGCAATAGGCTGAATGGAGCATACCCCCATTTCCACGGCTTTCTGTATCGTATAGTCCATCCGATCGCCACTCGATATCGCTTGCGCCAGCGATATCTTCAGGGGCGACTCGCTGTCGACGTGCCGGATCGATCTGACCTTGGCCACGACCTCGGTCTTCTTGACCAGGATGAGTTCGCACACGTAGTCGTTGCCGTCTCCGTTGAAGAGCGTGGCTTTCTCGCCAACCTGCAAGCGCAAGGCGCGGCTGGCATGGACAGCGGCGTTGGGTGTCAGTGTGATGGTGGCGCCAGGTGCCAGTTTTTCCGGGTGGTAGAAGCGCGGGTTGGGCATCGTCGGATCGCCATGTAGAATTTGTCACCAACGATTCTAATTGAAGGAGTGCGCGTTATGGCAAGTGTTAATCCGCCAGTCTGCGATTTTGGCTGGATCGCACCCAAGTTCCGGTTGCCGGGCGTCGATGGCCGTACTTGGTCGTTGCGCGATGCGGCTGGTCCTAAGGGTACGCTGGTCATGTTCATCTGCAATCATTGCCCGTACGTGAAGGCCATACGACCCCGTCTGGTGGCCGACTTGCGCGAACTGCAGACGCTTGGCGTCAATGCCATCGCGATCCAGTCGAACGACGTGATCGCCTATCCTGAAGATAATTTCGAGCGCATGAAGGAAGTCGCCGCCGAGTTCAATTTTCCTTTCCCTTACGTGCTGGACGAGACCCAGCAAGTGGCGAAGGAATACGGCGCGGTATGCACCCCGGATTTCTTCGGATTCAATGCCAATTTCGAATTGCAGTATCGCGGCCGTTTCGACGAGTCGCGCAAGGAGACCGCGGAAGGTAGCACCCGCGACCTGTTCTATGCGATGAAGAAGATCGCCGAGAGTGGGGAGGGTCCACGGGAGCAAGTGGCGAGTATCGGTTGCTCGATAAAATGGCGTGAAGAAACAGCGGCGAACTGAGGGGCGGTCTTGCCCAAAATCGCTAACTAAGCAATAATTAAGCTCTATACCCCTGATAAAAACAAAGAATTAGCGTTAAGCAAAATCCTGTAGCTGAGGGGGATTCCAACAGATTAAGAGTCAAGGCTGATCTCCGGGCGACGCGCCGGTGACTGCCTTTTTCTCTATTAAACCCGGTTTGAAAGATAAGGGAGATTGAAATGGCAACTCGTAACGACCTATGTAATGCCATCCGTGCATTGTCCATGGATGCGGTCCAGAAGGCGAATTCTGGCCACCCAGGCGCCCCGATGGGCATGGCAGAAATTGCCGAAGTGTTGTGGAACCACAACCTGAGCCACAACCCGAAGAACCCTAACTGGGCCAACCGCGACCGCTTCGTGCTGTCCAACGGTCACGGCTCCATGTTGATCTACTCCCTGCTGCATCTGACCGGTTATGACGTCACCATCGACGACATCAAGACCTTCCGTCAATTGCATTCCAAGTGCGCAGGTCACCCTGAATATCACTACGCGCCAGGCGTAGAAACCACCACCGGTCCTCTGGGCCAGGGTATCGCCAACGGCGTCGGTTTCGCCATGGCGGAAAAGCTGTTGGCTAGTCAATTCAACAAGCCAGGTCACGACATCGTCGACCACTACACCTACGTGTTCCTGGGTGACGGCTGCATGATGGAAGGCGTTTCCCACGAAGCCTGTGCGCTGGCCGGTACCTGGGGTCTGGGCAAGCTGGTCGCGTTCTGGGATGACAACGGCATCTCCATCGACGGCCACATCGAAGGCTGGTACACCGACGACACCGCCAAGCGTTTCGAAGCTTACGGCTGGCATGTCCAGTCCGTGGATGGCCACGATTCCGCCGCGATCCAGAAAGCCATCGACGCTGCGAAGAAAGTCACCGACAAGCCATCCCTGATCTGCTGCAAGACCATCATCGGCAAGGGTTCCCCGAACAAGTGCGGTTCGCACGACTGCCACGGTTCCGCACTGGGTGAAGACGAAGTCGCTGCAACCCGCGCCGCGATCGGCTGGCCACATGAGCCATTCGTCGTGCCGGCTGACGTATACGAAGGCTGGGATGCCAAGGCCAAGGGCGCCAAGGCTGAATCCGACTGGAACGCCAAGTTCGACGCATACGCCAAGGCTTACCCGGCAGAGGCTGCCGAATTCAAGCGCCGTATGGCAGGCGAACTGCCAGCGAACTGGAAGCAAGCGACCGATGCCATGATCGCTGCGACCAACGAAAAGGCAGAAGGCGTTGCCAGCCGCAAGGCATCGCAGAACGTCATCGGCGCACTGGCACCAGTCCTGCCGGAGTTCCTCGGCGGCTCCGCCGACCTGACCGGTTCCAACCTGACCAGCACGGGCAGTTTCAAGCACGTGAGCGGCAAGGAGCCGGGCAACTACATCTCCTACGGCGTCCGTGAATTCGGTATGGCTGCGATCATGAACGGTATGGCGCTGCACGGTGGCTTGCTGCCATTCGGCGGTACCTTCCACATGTTCTCCGATTACATGAAGAACGGTATGCGTATGTCCGCGCTGATGAAACAACGTGTGGTCTACGTACTGACCCACGACTCCATCGGCCAGGGCGAAGACGGCCCGACCCACCAGCCAGTGGAAAACACCTCCGGCCTGCGTTACATCCCTAACATGCAAGTTAGGGATGTAACGCAGGCCGGAGGTGTTTTCCACTGGCTGGTGGGT
>CABHOJ010000058.1 GCA_902168195.1 uncultured Methylotenera sp. | reverse complement strand
GCATCGCTCAGGATCGGGATCGTATCGCAAAGCAATATGTGACGGGCTACACAGACGTGTTCGAGGCTGCGCGCTTATATGAAGAAAAACAGCAGGCATGGCAGCGTCCAGCCTGGGCTGTAACGGCGGTCTACCTGCATTTCCTCAGCAGTTTCGAAGACAGTCACATCTTGCGCAAGCACGGTATGGAGATCGCGGAAGCGGTGAGGGACGAAGCGAAACGGCATTTTGAGACATTCGTCGCGCTCGAGAACCCCAAGACTTACATGCAGCCCCTGCTCGATTTCGATGCCAGCCTCAAATCCAGAGGCCTCAATCCGGGGACCAGCGCTGACCTGACGGTCGCCACCATCCTTTGTTCAAGCCTCTGTTCGAGCTTGCTCGATTCCTAAGGGACCCACGAGTCTTGCATAAAAAATCAGTTCAAACTGACACTGTGTCGTAGTAATATCCCGTTTCTAAAGATTTTCGCGCTGTGGACTTCTCTGTCCGCGGTTCAGGTTAAATTCAAGTAATCAAGGAGGAGTAAATGGCTAATCTATTGGATCAATTGAAAGAGATGACCACCATCGTTGCCGATACCGGTGACGTCGAGGCCATCAAGAGCGTCAAGCCGGTCGACGCGACCACCAACCCATCGCTGCTGCTCAAGGCCAGTACCCTTCCACAGTACGCTCCGCTGATCGATGAAGCGATCGCTTATGCTAAGCAACAAGGCGGTAGCAAGGAAGCGCAGATCGAGAACGCAGCCGACAAGCTGGCTGTACTCATCGGTATCGAGATCTCCAAGGTTGTGCCCGGCCGTATCTCCACCGAAGTGGATGCGCGCCTGTCCTTCAACGTCGAGAAGATGGTGGCCAAGGGCCGCAAGCTGATCAAGCTCTATCAGGAAGCCGGTGTCGGCAAGGACCGCGTCCTGATCAAGCTGGCTTCTACCTGGGAAGGTATCAAGGCTGGCGAGATCCTGGAAAAAGAAGGCATCCAGTGCAACCTGACCCTGTTGTTCGGTTTCGGTCAAGCGCGTGCCTGTGCTGAAGCCGGTGTATTCCTGATCTCCCCATTCGTCGGTCGTATCCTCGACTGGTACAAGGCCAAGAACCCAGGTACCGAATACACCCAGGAAACCGATCCTGGTGTGGTTTCCGTGCGCAATATCTACGCTTACTACAAGCAGCATGGTTACAAGACCGTGGTCATGGGCGCTTCCTTCCGCAACACCGGCGAGCTGATCGCCCTGGCTGGTTGCGATCGCCTGACCGTATCGCCCAACCTGCTGCAGGACCTGGCTGCGACCGAAGGCACCTTGACCCGTGTGCTGAAGGATGAAGGTGCGAAGTCCGCGCCTCCAGCCAAGATGACCGAAGAGGAATTCCGCTTCGCACTGAATGAAGACGCGATGGCGACCGAGAAGTTGGCCGAAGGTATCCGCGGTTTCGTCGTGGATCAGATCAAGCTGGAAAAGGCGCTGGCAGAAAAGTTGTAATACTGCACTAGTCCGGATGTCGCGCATTATGCGTTGACATCCGGTTGTTTTGCGACTTAAGATTGATGTTCAGCTTTTTTCACAAAAAGTAGTCTCAATCCGTATTTCACGTATCAATCAACGTAACTCTTTGGAGAAAACAAAATGGCAATGACCCAAATGGCATTAGATTCACTCGATTTCGACGCAACCGTAGCCCTGGCTGAAAAGGTTGCTCCGCACGTTGACATTCTGGAAATCGGTACCCCATGCATCAAGCACAACGGCATCAAGCTGCTTGAGACCCTGCGCGCCAAGTTCCCAAACAACAAGATCCTGGTCGACCTGAAGACCATGGATGCTGGTTACTACGAAGCTGAGCCTTTCTACAAGGCCGGTGCTGACATCTGTACCGTTCTGGGTACCGCTGACCTGGGCACCATCAAGGGTGTGATCGATGTTGCTAACAAGTACGGCAAGAAGGCTCAAGTCGACCTGATCAACGTCAACGACAAGAAGACCCGTACTCAAGAAGTTGCAAAGATGGGCGCACACATCATCGGCGTGCACACCGGTCTGGACCAACAAGCTGCTGGCCAAACCCCATTCACCGACCTGGCGATGGTTGCTGGTCTGAACCTGGGTGTTGACATCTCCGTTGCTGGTGGCGTGAAGGCTGCTACCACCAAGCAAGTTAAGGATGCTGGCGCTTCCATCATCGTTGCTGGCGCTGCTATCTACGGTGCTGCTGACCCAGCTGCCGCTGCTGCTGAAATCACCGGTATCGCTCACGGTTAATCAGCCTAGTAAATTCCAGGGATTTCTCATCTAGGAATTTATTGGTAGTTGAATAAAAAAATCCCGACCCAGTAATGCGTCGGGATTTTTTTTGAATCGAATCTCTCAGTCTTAAAGGACATCAAAATGGATCATCAACAATTTATTCTCGATAAGCTTGCAGGCATCCTGGCCGTCACCGACAAGAGCAAGGGCGCTGACCTTCTTAAGCTGGTGGAAGGTGCTGGCCGTACGTTCATCGGTGGCGCAGGCCGTTCCCTGCTGGTATCGCGTTTCTTCGCGATGCGCCTGGTCCATGCCGGCTACAACGTCAGCATGATCGGTGAAGTCGTCACCCCAGCGATCAAGGCAGGTGACCTGCTGATCCTGGTTTCCGGCTCCGGCGGTACCGAGACCCTGCTGCCATTCGTCAAGAAGGCCAAGTCGGTCGGTGCCAAGCTGGTCGTCGTTTCCATGAAGAAGTCTTCGCCGATGGCGGATGCTGCTGATCTGGTGATCCAGGTCGGCCAGGACGACAGCTTCCCGTTGACCAAGGGCATGCCGATGGGCTCCCAGTTCGAACTCTCCACCCTGATCTTCCTGGAAGGCGTGATCTCCGAACTGATCCATGCCAAGAACCTGACGGAAGAGGGCATGCGCGCGATCCACGCAAATCTGGAATAATCTCCAGAATAGCGTCATCGCCGGATACGAGATGAGCCGCAGCCTGTTCTTCAGGCTGCGGTTTTATTTTTTTAGAAGCCGATTTTCTGCAGGAATCTTCGGCATATGGCGCTTTGTCCCACAGGTTAGGTAGCTAACAGTGTATAATTACGTGCTTTTTTAGCCGCGCGTTAAACAGACGCAGGCTGTTGGATGGCATTGCTAACCCGGCATTGCCAGTTTCGTTTCCTTCATGGACTTGAAGGAGACTTTATTATGGAGAATGAAATGGCAGTAATTGATCGCGTTCTAGTTGGTGAAGCCCTGGTGATTGACAGCCGTCCGGACGGTAGCGGCCTCGACCTTCTGAATGTTGCACATATCGATCTGATCATGGGTCCTCGTGGTAGCGCTGCAGAAGAAGCATTCTGCCGTACCCTGACCGACCAAAAAGAAGGTGTGAATGGCCTGCTGGCTATCGTAGCGCCTAACATGATGGTGAAGCCTGCGACCGTGATGTTCAATAAAGTGACCATCAAGAACGGCAAGCAAGCGGTTCAAATGTTCGGCCCAGCACAACGTGGCGTCGCCATGGCTGTGATGGATTGCGTTGCCGATGGCACCATCCCGCAAGAAGAAGCCGATGACGTATTCATCTGTGTCGGCGTGTTCATCGACAGCCGTGCGGATATGGATGACCGTATCCAGGAATGGAACTACCAGGCGACCAAGCAGGCGATCAAGAGCGCAGTCGCTCGCGAGCCTAAGGTGGCTGATGTCCTGAAGAACTACAAGGAATCCGCGCACCCATTCCAAGCCAAGAAATAATCTAGCCAGGAATGCGATACGACGCCCCGTTATCGGGGCGTTTTTATTTTCAGGGCTTGCTGAACGGCATAGGGAACAGGCTACCATCATGGATGGCGCTGGCGACGAGTGCCCCATGGATCCCTTTTGCCGCGAGCGTGTCAATATCTTGCATATTGCGCACGCCACCAGCTGCGATGACTTTAGTCCCCGGTTGCTGATGCTGGATGGTTTCGAGGAGGGCCATATCCGGGCCTTCTGCACTGCCTACTCGGGTCAGGGTCATGGCGATGACCCGCTCTGGCCATACTGATGGTTGGTGCAGCAACTGCGCAGGTCCGCGAAACCTATCTCCGTCAAAATCTAGCGATAAGATCATACGGGGCCCCAATGCTTCCTTTAAGGCTAGATAATCGGAGAAATCAGTTAGGCTCTCGCTACCGACGACCAAGTCGACTGCCAATGTCTGCCAGGCATGTATGTCCGATATGCTGCTCAATCCGGCATCCAGCCAGATCCCGAGAGCAGGGTGATGCCGCCGAATCTGGGATACGATCTCAATGTGGTGACCACGCCTCTGGATAGCATCCAGGTCGGCGATATAGAGATGTTCGAACGGGTATAATTCAAGCATCGCCGCGACGACAGCCAGCGGTGCGCTCGAGGCACACAATGACGATCGGATGGGGCGATAGTGTTGGCGTTCGCCACGCTTGGCATGCACGACTTGCTGGTTCAATAGATCGATGACTGGAATGATTTCCAAGACCTGGCCTCACTGACCTTCCATGAAGATATTTATCTGCGAATACATCACAGGCGGTGGATTATACCGTGCGCCTTTGCCTGATGACCTGGCCAGCGAGGGCGCCTTGATGCGCGATGCCTTGTTGCGCGACCTGAGCGATATCCACGGCCTGTCGCTGAGCGTGACTTACGACGTCAGATTACCCAGGCCCGATCTGGATATTCATGCGATCGCCATCCATCCAGAAGAGGATATCGATGTTGTGTGGGATGCAGCGATCCGCGAAGCGGATGCGGTCTGGATCATCGCGCCGGAAACGGACGGCGTGCTCTCTCGATTGAGCGCGCGCGTTCTCGCGCATGGGCGAAAATTGATCGGGTGTGCCCCCGCGATCGTCGATCTCATGGCGGATAAGTATCAGACTTACCAGGCCTTGACCGCAGCCGGCGTGTCAGCGATCCCGACTTATCGGCGTGCTGCCTGGCCAAGCTCCAGGAAGGGCGCATGGGTGGTGAAGCCGGATGATGGCGTCGGTTGCGAGGATGTACGCTATCTACCGACCACTGCCTCCCTGCAAGCGTGGTTGTCTCAACAGGAGGATGAACACTGGATCATCCAGCCCTATGTCGAAGGCGTCGCCGCGAGCCTGTCCATGCTCTGTCATGCAGGTCAGGGTTGGCTACTGAGCTGTAATCGGCAGCGGGTGGCGATCGAAAACGGAGACTTTCGTTTCTCGGGATGTGCGGTCAACGCGCTGGCTGATCAGTGGGATGTACTCGATCCACTGGCGAAGAAACTTGCGGCGGCCATACCGGGTCTGTCAGGGTATATCGGGGTCGATGTGGTAATGGCGGAGAATGGTCCCCAGGTGGTGGAGGTCAATCCGCGCCTGACCACCTCGTACGCTGGTCTGCGCGCGTCCATCGGGTGTAATCCGGCGCGACTCGTGCTGGACTTACTTTATAATGAAATCTTTGACGGAACTGGTTTCAACATGCCTGAGCACTTGTCACGACAAGTCATCGAGGTCACGCCATGACGGCACATCATGCGATGCTGGGCTGGGATATCGGCGGCGCCCACCTCAAGGCCGCGCTGGTGGATAGCGATGGCCATGCCTTGCAAGTCATCCAGGTCGCGTGTCCGCTATGGTTGGGGTTGCATGAGCTCAACATCGCCGTAGGCAAGATCCAGGACAAGCTCAGCCATGTACCTGAGCATCACGCGGTGACCATGACGGGTGAACTGGCCGATATCTTTCCCGACCGCGAGAGTGGCGTCAGGCAGATATCCGAAGTCATGAACGACGTGCTGCACTGCACGCCCCGTTACTTTGCGGGCAAATATGGCCTGATCGAGGCCAAGGCCGTTCATCAGCATCTCAAGGACGTCGCCTCTGCCAATTGGCTGGCCAGTGCCAGCTTTGTCGCAGATCAGGTCGAACAAGGATTATTCATCGATGTTGGGAGCACCACCGCGGATTTCTCGCTGGTCGCGGGCGGTGAAGCCCTGAATCGTGGTTTTTCCGATGCCGAGCGTATGCAATACGAAGAGCTGATTTATACAGGAGTGGTCAGGACGCCCCTGATGGCACTCGCCAAACGCATCCCTTTTGCAGGTGATTGGCAAGCGGTGGCCGCCGAACATTTCGCGACCACGGCCGATGTCTATCGCCTCACTGCCGAGTTGAACCCTGCCGAGGATATGGCGGATACCGCAGACGGGGCTGCCAAGACCAGCCACGATAGCGCTCGCCGGATCGCACGCATGATAGGACGCGACCTGTCGGATGCCCCACACGTCG
>CABHOJ010000057.1 GCA_902168195.1 uncultured Methylotenera sp. | reverse complement strand
CTCGTGGCGTAAGACGACGTGGATTATTGCTGGTACCTCTCGATACCAAGATCTCCGATCCATCCTTGTGATAACGGGCTGAAAGAGTACGTGCGACGTTTTCAGGACCAACGAGACCGAATCCAAAACCATTGCCCTTGGCTTTATGCTTGGCAGCGTAGTCC
Organism: uncultured Methylotenera sp.; assembly: GCA_902168195.1. Classification (GTDB taxonomy): domain Bacteria; phylum Pseudomonadota; class Gammaproteobacteria; order Burkholderiales; family Methylophilaceae; genus CABHOJ01. Next base: position 8,920 of record CABHOJ010000057.1, on the reverse strand, counting down.
TGAAGGTACTTCCAAAGATTGTCCGTCAGAATGTATTTCGAATTCACTTGTGCAGCATCACCAACCGTGAAGTGGCCTTCTGGCTGTTCGGACCCATTCTCGGGGTGAAGAATAGCCTTAAGCTTCGGACCCGATTCCTTATCAGGCAAATTAAGACTGTTGAAGTCAAAGCCTGTATCTTCACGAAAACCTACTATCAGAATTCGCTCTCGGTGCTGAGGCACGAAATGCTGACCATCAATAACCCGGGTGTGTACGTTATAGCCAAGCTCTTTCAGCGTATCGCGGATTACCTGGAAGGTTCTTCCCTTGTCGTGGCTAATCAGGTTCTTAACATTCTCCAGCAAGAATGCCTTGGGTTTCTTTGCCTGGATAATCCGGGCTACATCAAAAAACAGCGTACCTTGGGTGGCATCCAGAAAACCGTGGGGACGGCCCAGCGCATTTTTTTTTGAAACCCCTGCGATCGAGAAGGGCTGGCAAGGAAACCCGGCAAGCAGCACATCATGGTCGGGCACGTCATGTTCATTAATCTGGGTGATATCACCATTAATTTCATGAGCATCATGGAAATTCTCTTTATAGGTGATCTGGCTGTACTTGTTCCATTCACTGGTAAATACGCACTTGCCACCCTGTTTCTGAAATCCATGGCGAATACCGCCAATGCCGGCGAAAAGATCAATGAACGTAAAGTCGTGGGAAGCGGCTGGCTCGTAGCCGCCGATGATCTGTCTCAAAGCGGGGGTCAGATAGACGGGCGGCACTACTTCTCCCTTTTCCCATCTATCAACTGTCCTGGGAGAAACCTCGAGCTTGAAGGCGAGCCGGCTCTTGGTATGTGTTTCGAGAATTGCCCTGATTAGGTTGACTGCTTCTGTCGGATCGCTCATTAGATACCCCTGTTATTATCGCTGGGAATTTTTATGGACATTATGTCATCTATACTTAGAAATGTCATAGGACAATCTGCAACTGAATGCATGAAAAAATTGCATTACTGTACGATCGTACAGTATAGAAATTAAAATACAAGTAGCTATTAAAAAGACCCGGGAGTCGGCACTGGAGACTGCTCGGCCTTCGGCCCGCTTCACTGCGTTACGCACTGAAACAAAGTTGTAGGGAATCGGCCATCCTGGCCAGCCAGTGCGCCTGCATGCACCCTGTCGTTCGCAGGCTCGTCGCATGCGACTCGAAGCCCCTGCTCACCCCCCGTCCCGCGGGTTCGACACTCTCAGCGGTACGCATAAAGCAAAAAGGCCACCACAAGGGTGACCTTTTTGCTTTATTGGTGGAGCCGGGGGGAATCGAACCCCCGTCCGCAAGCCCTCCACAGACAGTTCTACATACTTAGCTGTGTTGTTTGATTTAACCGGATGCACACCAACGAGCAAGCAAACATCAGGCGAGTCACCTTGGATTTAATGACGTATCAAGTGACCCGATACGACACGATCTTCCCTATATGACGCTGCTGTGGGTTACCCCACCCGGCCGGGAAGCTCTCCGGTGCAGCGTCCAGCCGGATTAAGCGGCTAGAGCGTAAGTTTCGTCGTTTGCGACTATACTTGTTCAGATGGATTTACGAGGGAACCTGAATCCTCGGTATGCCCTGCACTGCTTTGCAACCCACGTCGAAACCGGGTCGGCCCCTGTCTCTCTGTTTGTATCGCATCACATCTTTATGACCAGCCGAACCGCGGTTGGTTTGGCCGAAGCGGAATTATACGCTCTATCCTTCTATGGGGCCTACGCAAACTTTTTCAAGGCTTGCGGGTCTCTTTCATGAGTCTTTCATACGATCGCTACATAATCTGGGTGACTGATTTTTTTAGCTTTTTTTACCCGGATTTGAGGACTTGTCAGCTAGCTAATTTCGCTCACTGGAGTAGAATTTAGCGCTGCTGTTGAATGAGAATCACCGCTTCATCGTGTTAACTTGGATTGTTTGGTCACATGCTTCTTGTCTCTTACTCGGGTGTTGGCCGATGTATCAAAGTTGGTTTGAAAGTCTGTGTCATTAATCAGTTAGGAATATCATGAGCAAAAACTCCGCCGATATCGGCCTGGTCGGTCTGGCTGTGATGGGCCAGAACTTGGCGCTAAACATCGCTGACCATGGTTACACCATTGCAGTTTTTAACCGCGATCCGGAAAAGACCCGCAAATTCATCGCCCAAGCCCAAAAAGAAGAACCCTCGCACGAACGCCTCATCCCTTTCGAAGACCTCGCCTCCTTTGTCCTGAGTATCAAGCGCCCCCGCAAGATCGTGTTGCTGGTGAAAGCCGGTAGCGCGACCGATGTGACTATCAACGCGCTGGTGCCTTTCCTGGAGCAAGGCGACATCATCATCGACGGCGGTAATTCGCTGTGGACCGACACCATCCGTCGCGAGAAGGAATTGCGTGCCAAGGGCCTGGAATTCATCGGCTCCGGCGTTTCCGGCGGTGAGACCGGCGCCCGTTTCGGCCCATCGCTGATGCCGAGCGGCACGCGCATGGCGTGGGCTTCGCTCGAACCGATCTGGCGCGACATCGCCGCCAAGGTCGATTCCAAGACCGGCCAGCCTTTGGAAGGCGCCAAGCCCGGCAAACCGGTCGAAGGCGGTTTCTCGTGTACCGAATACATCGGCCCGGACGGTGCGGGCCATTACGTGAAGATGGTGCATAACGGTATCGAGTACATCGATATGCAGCTGATCTGCGAAGCCTACTGGTTGATGAAGAACCTGCTCGGCATGCGTGCTGACGAGATCGGCAAGGTGTTCGAGGAGTGGAACAAGGGCGAGCTGTCCAGCTTCCTGATCGAGATCACCGGCGACATCCTGCAACAGAAAGACCCGGCCGGCGACGGTTTCCTGGTCGACAAGATCCTCGATACCGCTGGCCAGAAGGGTACCGGCCAGTGGACCGCCGCCAATGCGCTGGAACTCGGCGCACCGGCTAACGCTATCGCTGCCGCCGTGTATGCGCGCGCCTTGTCCAGCGTGAAGGAGGAACGCGTCGAAGCAAGCAAGATACTGAAGGGCCCAGCCATCAAGACCGAGTCGGACAAAAAGGCGATCATCGAAGCGATCAAGAGTGCGCTCTATTGCTCGAAGATCTGCGCCTATGCCCAGGGCTTCCAGCTCATGGACAAGGCCCAGGTGCAGTACAACTGGAAGCTCAACTTCGGCGAGATCGCGCAGATCTGGCGTGGCGGTTGTATCATCCGCGCGCGCTTCCTGCAGAAGATCACCGATGCGTATGCCTTGAACTCCCGCCTGAAGAACCTGATGCTGGACCCTTACTTCACCCAGGCCATGAACGAAGGCCAGGAAGGCTGGCGTAAAGTGATCGCGCTGGCGGTCACCAACGGTATCCCGGCCCAGGGTTTCAGTGCTGCACTGGCGTATTACGACGGTTACCGCAGCGCCGTGCTGCCGGCCAACCTGTTGCAAGGCCAGCGCGATTACTTCGGTGCGCATACCTACGAACGTGTCGATCAACCGCGTGGCAAGTTCTTCCACGTGGATTGGCCGGAAAGCCCACGCGTGCAGTTCGAAACCTAAGGTTGTTGCAGCAATAAAAAAAGGCCGGGAATTCCCGGCCTTTTTCTTTGGTGGTACTAGTAACGATCAGCTGGCGCTGGCGCGCTTGAACGGCGCTGCGGCACAGCCCTTCAGTTGCTTGTTGACGCATTCGTCCGCCAGTTTCTTGCCTTCGGCGATCTGCTCAGGCGTCATCTTGGATTCGACAAAGCGGATGCGCTTCTCAGCCTTGTAATTGCGCTTGGTGTCGGTGTTCGCGTAATCGGATGAGATGAGCAGCCACATGTAGCCCAGCACCATATTGCGTTCCGGGCCTTCGAGTTCCAGGTACATGCTAGAGAGATCGAACTGCGCTTCGCGGTCGCCCTGCTCGGAGGCGACGGTGAACCATTTCTGCGCGGCTTCCGGGTCATACTGCACGACTTCGCCACGGAGGTAAGCCACACCTAGCGCGACTTGTGAACGCAGATGGCCCTGCTCGGCGGCCTTGGTGTACCACTTGATGGATTCTTCGTAATCCGGCTTCACCCATTCCGGGCGCAACAGGATGATGCCGGCGTTATATTGCGCTTCGGCAAAGCCCTGTTCAGCGGAAAGCCGATACCACTTGAGGGCTTCGTTGTAGTTCTTCTTAACGCCATCGCCGCGCGAATACATGAGGCCCAAGTTGTATTGCGCCTTGGCGTCGCCCTTGTCGGCCAGCTCATGGTAGATGGCAGCGGCGGTCTTGAAATCCTTGGCCTGGATCGCGGCTTTCGCCTCTTCCAGTGTGGCGGCATTGGCAGTAGAAAGACACAGCCACAGCAGTAGCGGTGCGGTCAATTGATAGAAACGGTTCACGTCGTTCTCCTCGACGGCGCAGTGCGCCGGAATTGTTAGGGTATTTACTAGTCAATAAATCAACTAGTCAGTTTGATTGATATGGCTGTAATAGTTCAAACTGTGCGCAACCTTTGATTCGACTGCCCATGCTGCCTTCCTACGTATTGCTCGACCTTGAAACCACCGGCGCTACGCCCTTGCGCGACCGCATCACCGAGATCGCCCTCGTGCGCTTCGACCACGGCATCGAGACCGCCCGCTGGCAGACCTTAGTTAACCCGGGTACGCCGATCCCGCCGTTCATCCAGAACCTCACCGGTATCACCGACGCCATGGTGCAGGATGCGCCGACCTTCGAGGAAGTCGCGCCCTTGCTGCTCGATTACCTGGAGGGCAGCGTGCTGGCGGCGCACAACGCACGTTTCGATCACGGTTTCCTCAAGAGCGAGTTCAAGCGTATCGGCGTCAGCCTGCGGCAGAAGGTCATCTGCACCGTCAAGCTCTCGCGGAAGCTCTATCCGCAACACATCAGCCACGGCCTCGATGCCATCATCAACAGGCATGGCCTTACCTGTTCGGCCCGCCACCGCGCCATGGGCGATGTGGAGATGCTGATCGGTTTCCTGCAGGCGGCCAATGCCGAACTCGGCCCCGAGTACGTGCAGGCTACCGCCGAATCCCTGATGCGCGGCCCTAGCCTGCCGCCTAGCCTGGAACACACCTTGCTCGACGAACTGCCTGAGGGGCCGGGCGTGTATCTCTTTTACGGCGAGAACGAGCTGCCCCTCTACATCGGCAAGAGCGTCAATATCCGCAGCCGGGTGTTGTCGCATTTCAGCAGCGACCATAGCTCGACCAAAGAGATGCGCATCACGCAGGAGATCAAGCGCGTGGAATGGCGCGAGACCGCCGGCGATTTCAGCGCCCTGCTGCTCGAATCGCGATTGATCAAGGAGATGCAGCCCATCTATAACCGCCGTTTGCGCAACGAGCGTCAGCTTTGTTCCTGGCGTATCGCCGAGGCCGCGGACACCCGGCCCCAGGTCGAGCTGGTGCGGGAAAGCGAGATCGAAGCGGAGATGGTCGGGCAACTGTTCGGCACCTTCCGCAGCAAACGACAGGCGGTGGAGGTGTTGCGACAGATCGCCGAAACCCATGGATTGTGCGAGAAGATGCTGGGGCTGGAGAACGGCAAGGGGGCCTGCTTCGGCCATCAGCTGCGGCGCTGCAAAGGCGTCTGCGCCGGCAAGGAAGCACTAGAGATCCATTACCTGCGGCTGCAGCAGGCGCTTGCGGCGCATCGCCTCAAGACCTGGCCTTATGCAGGCAGGATCGCCATTCGCGAATATGATGCCGCGTCCGACCAGACCCAGATCCACGTCTTCGAGCACTGGTGTCACCTGGTGACGGCCAGCGATGAGGCGACCTTGTACGAGTCCATCGAGCCCGGGCGACCGCTGGCTTTCGACCTGGATACCTATAAGTTGCTGCTGAAGGAATTGAACCGGAACAAGCTGGAGATCATCCGGCTTTAAAGTGCCTGCATCTTGTTTGCAGAAATGAGAACGGGAGCCTGAGGCTCCCGTTATTCTGTATTCGACTTCAGAAGAAGTCGTTTACCTGGCTTGCTTTGATTGTATGGTTGCCCCGAATTAACGGTTGCAGACATACATCGTGACTTCAAAGCCAAAGCGCATTTCAGTAGCGGCTGGTTTGGTCCACATGATGACTCTCCTTATTTAGCACAGATCGGGCAGGTGCAATTCCAAAGGTGCTGGAACGTCCATCCGATCTGGTTAGGTTGATTTGAAGAACGATACGTCATGACTGCCGTGATCTAGCTTAGCGGTTGCAGACGTACATCGTGACTTCAAAGCCGAAACGCATTTCAGTAGCAGCTGGTTTGGTCCACATGATGTATCTCCTTCTTTGTCTATCATTCACAGCATCGAAATGATTGCTGTGTTGGTATGACTGCAGTATGCCCTCACAGTTTGCCTAAGTGCCTGCACCGATTCATGAATCGGCACTAGTGATTTTCATGAACATATCTTTGAAACTGCCCCTGAAAGGATTACCATGACATCACCTATGGTTAGATTAACTGTGGAGCACGCCATGGATAACAAGTACGGATTAGGTAGCACCAAGGTCGCGACGCATCATCACGAGACCCATCACAAGTCGCCCGAACCGCAGCTCACCTGCAAGTATTGTGGCAGTCATCACCTGATGATGAGCCAGAGCCTGCACGACCACCGCTGTGCGGATTGCGGCAAGTGGCAGGAGGATGTGGAGATGAGTTATTCGACGGGTCGCGCTAGCGACTATTAAAAAAGACTCGTCTTGGTGGCTACGCGGGTGAACTGCGGCGTTGCGCGGTGCTCGGGTACTCGCCGTACTAACTGTACTGTCTCGTAACCTGCGCGCCAGCGTCTTGCATTTCAAACCGCTCGCTCACCCTTCCAAGCCTTTTCCAGCCTCTGAATCAGCGTTTATCCACTGCAAAAGCCGTTGCGCCGCTGCTTGCCAGCAACAGGAAACCGCCAGCGATCGCCAGATTCTTCAGGAACAGGATCATCTGCATCTGCTCACCGAAATTACTATGGAAGATCACGGCCGTAGCGATACAAAAACCCGCCAGTAGGTAGGAGACCAGGCGCGTCTGGAAGCCGACGATGATGGCGATGCCACCCAATAACTCCAGCGCAACGGTGGGCCACAACAGGATCGCAGGGATCCCCATCGCTTCCATATAGCCTGCCGTGCCGGCAGGGTCGTTGATCTTGCCGATACCGGCGATCACGAAAATCAGGGCCAACAGGATGCGGCCAGCCAGGTGCGAATATTTGGTCATATTATTTTCCTCCAGGTCATTAGATGGTATCGACGCAAATCGATGCATCACCATAAATCAATTTCTGCTGATGTACCATCTCTGCTGACTGAAAACAGATCGGATCGTATCAGCCCATATGAACATCGTCGGCATCCTCCTCGCGGGTGGACATTCACGCCGCTTCGGCAGTAACAAACTGCTGCATCCCCTGGCGGATGGACAGGCGGTGGCGGTCGCTGCTGGCCGTCACCTGCTGGCCACGATACCGGATTCGGTCGCCATCGTGCGCCCCGAGGCCTTCGTGCTTGGCGAGCAGCTGCAAACCTTCGGCATGCGCGTGATCGTCTGTACCGAGCAGCAGCAAGAGATGGGCGATAGCCTGTCGGCCGCGATACGGTATGCGAGTGCGGATCGGCCAGTGGATGGGTTCGTCATCGCGCTGGCGGATATGCCATATATCGCGCCGCAGACGATCTGTGCCGTGGCAGATACCTTGGCCGCCGGTGCGCAGATCGTGGTACCGATGTATCAAGGCCAGCGAGGTCATCCGGTCGGCTTCGCTGCGACATTTCGCGAAGCCCTGGAGAATCTGCAAGGGGATGAGGGTGCACGCGCCATCGTGCAGCAGCATCAGGCGAGAGTCGTCAAGGTGGAGGTGGACGATGCCGGCATCTTGCGCGACATCGATATGCCAGCCGACCTGCTGAAATAGCCAGGTTGGAGGTCAGACGGCAATAGGGTGCTCGAGAACACCTTAAGCGACTTGGCTTAGCTTGCTCGGGACAGGGTCGAAGGTTTAGATTGCCAGCCCAACTTACACGGCGCAGCGAGGCGCGGAACGGATGGCTGCCGCTTGCGCGTAATCGCTGGACTCGGCCGCGGCTTCGCGTTGCTGGGTACGTACCTGGATCAGTTCGGCTAGGATAGCGACGGCGATCTCGGCCGGGGTGCGGCTACCGATGGGCAAACCGACCGGACCACGCAGGCGGGCGATCTCGCCTTCGTTAAGGTCGAACAGGCGCATGCGCTCGCGGCGCTTCTCCTGGTTCTTGCGCGAACCCAGCGCCCCGACATAGAACGCATCGCATTTCAGGGCTTCCAGCAGCGCCATGTCATCGAGCTTGGGGTCATGGGTGACTGCGACGATCGCCGTATGTGCGTCGGGTTGCAGTTCCAGCACCACGTCGTCCGGCATGCCATCGACCCAGGTCACGCCTTCGACATGCCATTCGGCGCGCATATCCTCGCGTGGATCGCAGATCAGCACATCGAAATCCAGCACCTGCGCCATGCTGGCGAGGACTGCGCCGAGCTGGTTGGCGCCGATGATGAGCAGGCGCCACTTGGGCCCGAAATAACTGTGGAACCATTCGCCATCGAGGCTAGGCGTGCTGCCGGGCAAGGCCTCTGCCAGCTTGCTCTCGCCGGTACCTAACTTGACCGAGCGCTTGATGAGCTTGCGTTGTTGCATGCCTTGCATGATCCGGGCGATCTCGCTGTCGTCACGCAAAGGTTCGACGAAGATCAGCAGGCGCCCGCCACAGGGGATACCGAAGCGCTGGGCCTCGTCGCGGCTGACGCCGTACTCGATAAGCGACGCCGTCTTCGGCAAGTCGCCATGACGTGCCTTGTCGGCGAGGTCATCCTCGATGCATCCGCCGGAAACGGAACCGACCAGATGACCGTCATCGCGCATGGCGAGGATGGCGCCGGGCAAGCGCGGGGC
>CABHOJ010000056.1 GCA_902168195.1 uncultured Methylotenera sp. | reverse complement strand
ACATTGCTGCCCGCGCGATCCCGCAACAACAGTGTCTTGCCCACGGTCTGCTCAAGCTTGCGCACTTGCTGGCTCACCGTGGATTGCGTGCGATGCACGCGGCTGGCGGCTCGCGTAAAACTGCCTTCGTCGGCAACGCACACCAGAGTTTTCAAGAGTTCCAAATCGAGCATGGGACGGGTTTTGATATTTGACTATCAACTGAGAAGAGTTCGATTATTAATTTTACGACTTTATAGACTCGGTCTACGCTGACTATTCAAGCCCCTGCCCACTATCGACAAGGACATCGCAATGCCGCTGAACCAGCTTCCTCGCCCGCAATGGCTTACCTTTGACTGCTACGGCACCCTCATCCAATGGGACGAAGGCCTGCATGCCTCGGTCACCCGCATCTTGACCACCAACCAGCAAGAACGGGCATTGCCCACCCCTTCAGAGTTCCTGCATGTATACGACCAGCATGAACATCGTCTGGAACGCACACCACCTCACCGAAACTTTGCCGACATCTCTCGAGAAGCGCTGCGCTTGAGCATGCAGGATCTAGGCTTGGCATACCGCCCGGAAGACGCCGAGATGCTGATCAATAGCATCTCGGCCATGCCGCCTTTTCCCGAAGTCGTGGATACGCTGTCCGTGCTGAAGCAGGCGGGCTTCCGCCTGTGCATCATCTCGAATACCGATGACCAGATCATTGCGGGCAATGTCGCACAACTGGGTGGGCATATCGACCGCGTCATCACGGCTGAACAAGCTGGAGCCTATAAACCCTCCCGCAAGATCTTCGCCCACGCCTACAACAGCCTGGGCGTAACCCCTGAGGAAGTCGTGCATATTTGCGCCAGTCCGCACCTGGACCATGCCGCCGCGCGCGACATCGGATTTCGATGCATCTGGATCGACCGCGGTACAGGTCGCCAATGCTTGCCCGACTATCGTCCTGACGCTACCGTACCGACATTGGACAAAGTACCTGAGTTGTTTCGAGCCGCCGGCTGGCTATGACTGTCCGTCATGGCAAGAGGTGGTCAATATAAATAACCCTTTCCCCTCACCTACTGAAGGTAGACATGAATCCAGATCCCCAATTCGCCGACGCTCTCTTTCACGCGGAACCCGTGGCGGCGCTTCGCGCTGATTTGGCGCTAGCACTGCGCGCCGCGGCTGCCCATGGTTTGGGTGAAGGGGTCTGCAACCATTTCAGTGTGGCGCTACCGGGTGACTCGGATCATTTCCTGCTGAATCCGCGTGGCCTGATGTGGCACGAGGTCCAAGCTGATGACATCGTGTTGATCGACGCCCACGGCAACAAGCTTGCCGGCCGGCACGCAGTCGAACCCACGGCCATGTTTATCCACGCCGCCATTCACCGTATAGCCGGCAAAGCCTGTGTCCTGCACACGCACATGCCATACGCCACGGCGCTCACGCTCACTACCGATCGCGGCCTGGACACCACCCTGTCGCAGAACGCCATGCGCTTCCATGGTCGCCTGGCCATCGACGAAAACTACAACGGCCTCGCGTTGGACGTCAGCGAAGGGGAACGCATCGCGCATGCCATGCAAGGCGCCGACATCGTTTTTCTTGGCAATCACGGCGTCGTGGTGTGCGGGGAACGGCTGGACTACGCCTACGACGATCTCTTCTTCCTGGAACGCGCCTGTGCTGCACAGGTGCTGGCGCAGTCGACTGGGCGTCCGCTCAAGCCGGTAAATACCGACCTTGCAGCCAAAGTCGCAGCCCAGATTCAAAGCGAACGCTTGCAGTCCGAATTGTTCTTCCAAGCGCTACGTCGCCAATTTCCCTAACGGAAATACTCAGGAGCCTTGGCAAAACAAAAACGCCTCGCGGCATCAGCCGCGAGGCGTTTTCAATTAATCAGTATCGCGAAGGTCAAATCTACATCTAAAACCAAAACCCAAAAACAAAACCCCACAGGATCACCTGTGGGGTTTTGCGCAATAAAAGCCTGACGATGACCTACTTTCACAGACGTCCGTCCACTATCATCGGCGCGAAGGCGTTTCACTGTCCTGTTCGGGATGGGAAGGAGTGGTACCACCTTGCTATGGTCGTCAGGCGTAACGGGTTGAGCGGCTGCGGGTTAGCGCAACGGCTCCAATCTTGGAAGAAACACAACGTGTGGGTGACCAGAGGCAAGCTCGATGATCACGCACAAGGGGGATGTAATTGGTGTTGGCTGGCTGCCGACGGTGCAGCCAGATTTTGTATTGAACGACACTTGGAACGCTATATCACCAGGTCAATAACCATCAGTGTTATAGGATCAAGCCTCACGAGCAATTAGTATCGGTTAGCTTAACGCATTACTGCGCTTCCACACCCGACCTATCAACGTCCTGGTCTCGAACGACTCTTTAGGGGGATCAAGTCCCCGGGATACCTAATCTTCAGACGAGTTTCCCGCTTAGATGCCTTCAGCGGTTATCTCTTCCGTACTTAGCTACCCGGCAATGCCATTGGCATGACAACCGGTACACCAGAGGTACGTCCACTCCGGTCCTCTCGTACTAGGAGCAGGCTCCGTCAAGTATCCAACGCCCACGGCAGATAGGGACCAAACTGTCTCACGACGTTTTAAACCCAGCTCACGTACCTCTTTAAATGGCGAACAGCCATACCCTTGGGACCGGCTACAGCCCCAGGATGAGATGAGCCGA
>CABHOJ010000055.1 GCA_902168195.1 uncultured Methylotenera sp. | reverse complement strand
GATGGCGAACTCGCTGGTGTCCTGCGGGATGCGCATGTCCGGGTGGGTCAGCACGAAATCGCCGCTGGTTTCGTCCAGCGTGAAGCCGTTCACGCCTTGCCCGGTGGTCAGCACCAGCATGGTCGAACTGCCGTAGAGCGCATAACCGGCCGCGACCTGGCTCGAGCCTGGCTGCAGGAAATCCTCCAGCGCAGGTGATTGATTTGGCGAGATCAGGATCGAAAAGATGCTACCGACGGTGAAATTCAGATCGACATTCGACGAACCGTCGAGCGGGTCGAACAACAACAGGTATTTGCCGGACTGACGGTAATGCTCCGGCACGAGATAAGGCGCTTCCATCTCCTCCGAGGCCATGCCGGCGTAATGGCCGCCCTGCTCGTTCACCTGCAGCCAGATGTCGTTGGCGATGACGTCTAGCTGCTTCTGCGTTTCGCCTTGGACGTTGGTCGCGTCTAGCGAACCCATCTTGCCATGCAGCGCGCCGCGATTGATCTCCGCAGCCACCTGTTTGCAAGATTCGGCGATGTCGGCGATCAGCGGTGCCAGCTCGGTTCCGGCCAGGAATGTACTCATGGTCTTCATGATGCGTCCGTCAATTGCGCTAGCTCATAACCCAGACAGACCGGCCTTGGCGCACTGCTCGTCCTGGTTGCCGTTGACGCCGCTGACGCCGATGCCGCCGATCACCTTGCCTTCACGCATGATGGGTATGCCGCCGGGGCTGGCGATCACGCCAGGCAAGGTCATGACGGCCGGGCCATCTTTGGCCATGATGCTGGCGAATTCACGCGTCGTGCGGCGATACATGGCGGCGGTGCTGGCCTTGTCCACCGCTACGCGTGCGCTGGCGGATTGCGTGTTGTCCATGCGCTCGTAGTAGACCAGCGAGCCATGCGTATTGACGATGGCGACCGCCACCTTCCATTGATTGAGCTGGCATTCCGTGACGGCACGCGAAGCGATCTGCTTGGCGAGATCGATAGTGATGTCAGGGCCGTAATCGGGGCGTGGCTTTTCCTCTGCGGCATGGCTTGGCAGCGCCAGCAAGCAGGTCGTCATGCAGATTGCCCATGTCCATTGCTTCGTCATGAATATCCCTTATATACGTTGGTTCAGCTGGCATGCTACCCCGCCAGCGTTATTAATCAAACCTTAGCGACGCCTCTGCCGATTCGGCGGATAAGTCCACCAGACCCATATCACCAGAAGGCCGAACAGCGTGTAAATCAGGGTGAATACCCAGAATGGCGCATCGAAGAAGAGCGCGCGATGCAGCCAATGCTCGACGAAACTCTCTTCATACCCCATTTGGCCAGCGCGTATGCGCAACCACGACTCCAGAGTCGTTAGCGGACACAAGTGACCGAGCCAGCTCTGGACGACCACGATGGCGATCGCCGCCAGGTGCAAACTACGAAACCACCAGTGATTGACCCAGACCCAGCGGAGCCGGTTGCCGACAAGGATCAGCGCCAGCCCGCCGACATTGAACATGACGATGGCGAAATGTAGCGCGAGCACCAGATCGGCCAGGGATTGATACGACATAGGGCTGTTATCCGAGGGCGATCAACCCCCGCCTGCATAGAGCGCCGCTGCCAGAGCGATACCCAGTAGCGCCACCACCGCATTCACCCACAGGCCCCACTTCGCCGCATATCCAGGCGGGAATTCGGCTGGATTCAGGGTCTGCAACACATTCGCGTATTGCCGCGACGAATAGGCGGCACAGACCGCCCCCAACAGGATCAAGGCTTCACCGACCCAAAAGGTCAGGGTGACCCCCAGGCCATCGGCATGGGTTGGCGCCAGGATGCGCAACAGAAGGCCGGTGCGCTCGACCAGGAACCCGAAGGCGATCAGCGCGAGGCTGGTGCGGTTCCAGGCGAGCAAGGTGCGCTCCGCCGCAAACAGTACTCTGGGGTCTTTCAGGTCAGACATATGGATAGGTGTCCCTTATCTGTTGTCGCTTTTCTATCTCTTGTCGCTAATCTATCTATTGTCCCTGGTCTTGCGAAAACGTTCGGGTTGTCTTGAATAGGATGATGCCACATTGCAAATCCTATGATTCATGAAGGAAAGCATTTGCCGAATTCGGCAAGCAACCTCGGGTTGCCCTGTAATCTGAGTTTCCTTGTCATCAGGAGCCGGATCAACGAAATATCCTTGTTCACAAACCCCAGCCAGGCATTGGCATCTGTAGTGACCTTCAGATTGGCCTTGCCGACATGCCCCTCATTCACACTCAGCTTACCTTCCCATATCTTGATGGTAGCCTGTTTCGGCTCCTTACCCGTAAAGGTGAAATGGTAGATGGCTCTCATCGACTTTGCTTTTCCGCCCTGGAAGGCAAGCGTGATGCCGAACAGGAATCCACGGATACTGGTCGAGATGAATCCCGATTTCACAAGCCGGACCTGCTTGTGAGGGAAGCGCTTTTTGACATGGGCCTCAGCATCCGAGTCTTTGACCACATAGACTTGCTCGGTGTTTTGCTGGAGCGGCCTGACGATCTGATCGAGATGCGCTTTCTTGTCGGCCAGATACGTATCCACGATATTGCTCCCGGCCGGACAGACCGATAGACAATACGCTGCATTGTAACTGGGGCCATGTGCCAGGCTTTGCCATCGCACCACGTGGTCTGAAAAGCTGGTCTTCTGTCGAGATGCCTTGACGGATCGACTCTCTGTGACGCTATCGATCCAGTTGACGAAGCCCCCCATGAATTGCTGGTAATTATGGTTGTAGCAGGAAGCGAAATCGAAATAGCCATCGGGCTTAATTGCCCCCACAGGGCAAGCGGCGACACACAGCTTGCATTCGAAGCAGGGGTTGAAATCAAGCGCTTTGGATAGGGTGTCTACCCTGGCGTCCAATAAGACCGTACCCAGCAGGACAAAACTGCCGAAGCGATGGTGGATCAGGCTGCGGTGCAGGCCGCGCTTACCCATGCCCGCCCCTTCTGCGATGAGCTTATGGGATACGATCCAGCCACGGTCCGGGAAATGTTCCATCTCCATCGGGAAAGCCATCGGGGTATTGATGGCCTTGATCCCACTATCCTCGAAATACCGCACCACTTTTCTCGCCACCTCATCGACCTCATGCCCGGCCTGATGGAACTCCAGATTGGCCACGGTACGATTGGGTGACCTCACAGGCTCGACGTGCATGCGGCAGACCAGCGAGATCAGGGTTTTGGTATTGGGGAAACATCGCAGGATATATTCCCGGTCCACATCCACGCAGGGATCATCGATATCCACGAACCCGCAATCATCCGCCCCCATCTCCATGACCAGGTCACGCAGTGCCGAGGCGGATAGGGTCTCCTGGCCCGCCGCGCCAAGACTAGGGGGTGCAGTGATGGCAGGCTCGGATCTAGCCATGATCGATCATCCCTTTCATGACTTGGCTCATCATCCGCACCCGCAGGGAGCGGAACACCACAGACTTGAGGCCCAACTCCAAAAGCTTAGATAGCCCACCGGGCCGCAGCGTCGTCTTCTTTCCGATGGATTGCAACGCTTCCCGGACAACGGTCTGGGGCGTCAGGGCCATGCTGAATTTCATGTTGGCCTGCTTGGCGAAGCCTGTATTGATCGGGCCGGGCGCTACCGAGAGCACATCGATGCCATGCGGTTTCATCTCGATAGCCAGGCCTTCCGCCAGAGTCTGGACATACGCCTTGGTGGCGGCATAGTTCGCCGTATTGGCCGCCCCCTGAAAGGCTAGCAAGGAACTCAACAGGATGATGCCGCCTCTGTGCTGCTGCTTGAACAGCTTGCCATAGTGATAACTGAGTTCGAGCACGGCGCGGCAGTTGACATCCACCATGGACTTTTCACTATGGATATCGAGGTCCAGCAAGGGTCCGGCACTCCCAAAACCCGCCGAAGCCACCAGCAATCCGATGCTCATTCCCTGGGTCTTGCTGATCACGCTGGCTACGCCTGCATCATTGCCAAGGTCGGCACCGATACACTCGATCTGGATCCGGTGCCTTGCCATCAAGTCCGTCGCGATCTGCTGCAACACATCGATACGACGAGCGACCAGTACGAGATTGAATCCTGATGCCGCCAGTTGATTAGCGAACTCCTTACCCAACCCGTCACTAGCGCCCGTGACGACAGCCCAACTTCCATAATCTTGATGCAGTCTGGTATTCATTTTGTGACCCTCACGGTGATGGCGGTGTCGGCTTCAAGACTGATCTTCGCCTCGTCAAAGCGCGGTTCGCGCAGGGCTGGACGAACATTGTTCGAGACACCCCATGGTTCCTTGGGCACGCCGAGCAGGTTCTTGTCCAATGCACCATTGCCATTCAGATCATTCATGATGGCCACTGCATACTGCCCGGGAGGCAGGTCCCGGAAAGTACATGTCGCGGATTTTGTGGCGGGGATGAGCTGCTTTCGTTCAGGCGCAGGTAGCGATGGGAATCCCTGGCTGGAATCGAACAAACCGCAACCGATCTCGCCTTTGTCCAGCTCCCCCACGATATTGATCTGCAGGTCTGCAGCTGAAGTAATCTGACAAAAGACCAGCAAGGTCAGCCCGACCATGCTATTGAAGAAGTGCATCATGTTCTCCTGAATAAATTTGGATGGATATGCGTCCAGGTAAATACTATACTTGGAAGTATGTTAATACTAATTCTATTTAATAGACTGTCAAGTACATTATTATGACGCTGAAAACATCCACCCCTTCACGCGGCCGGCCGAGAGATCCCAAAAAGCTGGAAAGCATCGTTCAAACCGCCAAGCAACTGTTTAGCGAGCATGGATTCGAGCGCATCTCGGTAGACGAGATCGCACGTCAGGCGGGCGTCACCAAAGCGACGGTATACAGCTACTTTGGCTCGAAAGAGGCGTTGTTCGGCGCGACAGTGCTGCACAAGGTTCGCGAAGAGTTTGCGCTCGGAGAGGGCCAGACGCTGGACCCACGCTCACCGGAAGAAGGCCTGCAAGTCATAGGCAAACAGTTTTTGTCATTGATCAGGCGGGATGACGTGCTGGGTGCGCACAGAACCTTGTTCTCCTGCGCGGGGGTGCATCCAGATTTGTGTGAGGCTTTTTTCAGGTCAGCGCCATTCATGGTGCACGCTGAAGTGACCAGGTTCTTTGAGGCATGCATCGAGATAGGCTCGATGAAGAACGCCATTGCGGCCGATGCGGCGGATCAGTTCCTGTCATTGCACCTGGGGATCGGCCATATCAAGGCGATGCTTGGGCTGGGAAAACCAGACCCGGCTGAAGATGATCGATTGGTGCAGCGGAATATCAACCTGATCAAACAGGCATACGACCTTAAGTCATTGCCTGCTTGAATGTGCCAATGAGCGGCTAACTCATTGAATGATCTACCCTACGGCTGGCTGCAAGCACCCTTCTTGGCCAGCGCGAGCTTGGCGACATCTTCCTTGCCCTTTTCAGCATCGACCAGTTCCACACCTGCCCCACCGACAAAGACACCAAGCTTGATGTACTGGCGAATGAAATAATGCTTGCCGGCTTCGGCTTTCAGCATCAGGTCATTGGGTGAGAATTCCGATTCCGTGGAGACCTTGTGCTCCTTGCCGCCATCGACCTCTTCATAGAAAAAGATATTGGGTGCCGTCTCGCCGATGCACTGGCCATTGACCCACACATCCTTCTTCAGCGCGCCGCCAAAACTGCCAGACCGGTAGATATACAACCCGGCCTTATCGCCGGATGGCGCTTCAAACTTCTTGGCGAGTTCCGATCTATCCTTGGCTTCCATCGGCACCGAAGCGCAACCGACCAATACCGACGAAGTGACCACCACCAGCGCGAGCTTACTGAACATGCATTTCCCCTTTGAATAAGTTAAACCAGTTGATACAGCCCGATATCTGATTGTTGTCTGGGCCGGCATATCGGCACTTTAGAGGCTGATGCCCATGGCCGTAAAGGCCTGTAGATTGTGGTGTAGCGAGATGTCTTAATGTCTTGCGCTTCACTGCAATCCATTCGGGGGCTTGAGTGCCCAGCGCTACCTGACAATGTCGTACCGTAGTTCGACCATGCCGGTACCCATCTGCCGCACTGACGTCAGCTGCAGTGTCGGACTGAACACCCGACGAGGAAACAGGGGTTTGCCTTCGCCAAGCGTCGCGGAACCGACCTGAACGATCATCTCGTCCAGCAAGCCGGCATCATGGAACTGACCGGCGAGATCGCCACCACCTACGACCCAGAGGTTCTTGTCTCCGGCAGCTTCACGCATCGCTTGATGCACTGGCCTGACATCTCCACTGACGAAGCGGATGTCTGCGCCCGCGATCTCCGGCAGCTTGCGGCTGGTGAATACCCAAGCCGGTTGGGTATAAGGCCAGGGCGAACCGACCTCGGCCGCCACTGTGTCTGCGTTGCGCAACATCCATTCGTAGGTGGATGCACCCATCGCCAAGGCACCGACATCGGCAATGAATGCCGGATAACTGGAGTTGTTCACATCGCCAAGCGGGAAGAGCCAATCGAGCGAGTCGTTTTCGGTCGCGATGAAGCCGTCGAGGCTGGTCGCCGTGTAGTACTGGGTTTTCATGGTGGATGAACGTTCTTGAATGCAGGAAGCGAGAGCTTATCAGCTCGCGCAGGCGACCACCGTCAGGCGATCCAGATTCTGCTCGTTGGCAGGTTCGATGATATGCGCGATATGCGAAGCGATCTCCTCGCTTTCAAGCACTTGCTCCCATTCCACCAGCGCGCCGCTACAGGAGCGTTTGATATTCACGGTGAGCACGAAACGCGGCTCGGATAGATGCTGGATCACCACCTGGCTCGGTTCGACCATCTCGACAAACTCGTTCTCGTTCGGGTAATCCTTGCCGTCCGGGCCATGCATGATGAACGACCATCTGCCGCCTGGCTCGAACTGGAAAAGATTGAAAGTGTTGGTGAACCCGGCGGGGCCCCACCATGTGGCGAGTTTAGCGGGGTCACGGAAGGATTCGAAGATCGCCTCGGGCGTGGCGGGGATCAGCCTCGATGTACTGAAAATCTTCACGTATATCTCCTCCTATTAAATATATTCAAGCTTCGAAGATACTAGACCCTGCCCGGCTTTAGCGGGTCCCGAGTGAGCTAAACTAACAACTTGAACCAATTGTTAGGTGCCGCTGAAGAATGCTTCTGCTGTGAGGCTAGACCAACTTGCGCTCAAGCCGGGGCGGCCAGGGCGACCTGCTCGCCCGCCCTTTCCTGGACTACCAGATCGCCCAGCTTTCCCCGGTCGTCCTGCGCGTCCGGGCTTGCCAGGGCCGCCACTAGCATTCTCAGAAAAAAGAAGAGGGTGACCACTCGAATCATATATCCATCCGTTTACAAACCACCCTAAATGTCGTCCGGGAAATGAGTAAACCGATTCTTCATGGATATAAGCGATAGGTTGACCGCTGAAGGTGTAAAGATGCTCGCCATCTTGGCAATAGCAATACGGTTGTCCGTTCTGATTGTAGAAAGTGAGCTCCATGCAGCCTCCTTGCACCTAACGTTTGAATTCACCGGCGCTGCGCGGCCT
>CABHOJ010000054.1 GCA_902168195.1 uncultured Methylotenera sp. | reverse complement strand
TCACATACCTGCAGACACCGAAGAATTAGGCACCGCAACGCCATCCATATTTGCCGACACCCCTGCAGTGGAGCCGACGCCATCCGAGAACGTGTAATTGACGGTGGCCTTGGACAGGTTACTGGAATTCAGGCTAGCAGCATTCACGCTAAGGAAACCTGTGCCGCCAAATGAACTACCGCCAGAATCAAAGGTGTAGGTAGTACCGGAGAAAGAAGCGATGCTGCCATTCGCCGGATTCAATGCGGCGTTGCCATACGCGTAGCCTTCGACAAACTTGCCGCCAAGGTAACCTGTGGTTAACGTAGCCAACATCGAGACATCGACGTCATACGTCATGAAATTGATGTACATGGCGGTGGTGACGGAGCCGGTAGAATTCATGAATGAACAAGCATTCGTTAACACAACGGTATTAGTCGCTGAATAAACAGCCCCTGCATCCAGAGCCGCCAATTGGCTCAGATTTGCCAAGGGCCCTTGCAGCAGCTGATTCAACTGATCAAGTTGTACTAGGTCACCCGAGAAACAGGTATCAGCAATCGCGCAAGGAGAACCATCTTCGGTGCGCAATTCACCCGCCACGAAGATATTGTTTTGATTGTTCTGGTTCTGTTGTTCCTGCTGGGTCTGCTGCGGTGTGCCGCCTGTAGGGCCTGCGGACCCGACAACGGGCTGATCTGAACTATATTTCGGTTTGCTACTTTCGCCTGCTTCGCCGACCTGGCCCTTATACAGCACGATGTCGCCGGCCTGGTTCACCAGATAGACCGCACCATTGCCGACCTTGACCAGCAATCTCGCGTTATTGAACTGAGCGAGATATTCGGTACCGCGAATCCCGATGGTCGCGACCGGGGTGTTCACGCGATAGGCCTGTTTGTTGGTATGCCCGATCGCCCCCGTGATCGCTCTTAGGCCGCCTTTGACCAAGCTGAAGAACCCCTTTTCGCTACCGTCGGCTTTGCCGTTATACGTGTAGTCTTCGACCTTGAATTCGGTATTGGGCTGCAGTGAGATATACCCACCGTCGGAGAAACGGATCTGCGCGCGACCGTCGATGGTCTGGATCGTATCCCCGTTATTGATCTCACCACCCTTCGCCAAGCTACGAGCGCTACCGTCCTGACCAAGCGCGTTGACGCTGCCGACCGCGAACTCCACGCGTCCGACCGCACTCTGGGATGTCAAGGGGAATGCAGCGGTGATCATCGCTGCGATCAGGGCTTGTCTATTCAGATTAAATACAGGCATGTTCATGATGTCCCCCGAGGCCTACCAGTTGAAATCTTTACGGAAATTGACCGATAACACCGTACGGTCAAAATCGAAGATCGTCGTGTTGGAATCGTTCTTTAAATAGCTGAATTGCGGCCTGATCGTCCACTTGTGCCCAGGCAGATATCTCAGGCCGATGTTGAAATCGAACTGATTGTCGCGACGCGTCTCGCCAAAGATCGGATCGCGTCCGTCATAGTCGCGATACTCGTAGCTGGTCCCTGCATAGGCCACCAGTTTTGGATTCATCGTGAGTTGACCACCGGCACGCACGCCGTAGATCGAGTTGCTCAGGAAATCGAATGCAGAATCCTCGGTATTTTCCTTGCCGACATAAGGGCCAAGGAACAGCACTGGAGACTTGTCGCCGGCGAATACATGCGCCCATCCACCGCCAACGATATAGCGATCGGCATCACGCACGTTACTGGAGGGGTAAGAGAGTTTGGCGTACTGGCCATACAGGCTGACCTGGTTCCTGTCATCCAGATCGCGTTGCCATTGCCCTAGGGCGCCATAAGACCTTCTGAAACGTTCACCATCGATATCATAGGTATTGCCCTGCAAGGCACCGGTAAAGGTATCGATATGTTTCTTGTAGGTCAGACCAACGTTGTAATCGATGAAGCTCGGATCGAACTGGCTCTCGTTCCAGTTCGTTCTGTTTTGTCCCTGTACGCTACCGAACATCGACAGGTTGGTCGTGAGTGGCTGCCGGAAAGATGCCCCCGCTGCGAGGCTTCCATACTTGCTGGATTGCTCTTGCGCACCAGAGGGGAGCACGATCTGTGGAATGATGAACGTCGGTGAAAGGTTGATCGTAGTCGCGGAAGTGGCGCTATTAATGTTGCTGTCGAAACCCACGCCGATATCGAGATAAGCGGCGAACGTGGTGGTGAGCCCCAGCGCCTTGTCGATCGCGGACATGTATTTCTCGATCGCCGTCTCCACTTCTTTAGGCGGCTTCTGGCTCAGAATGGTCTGGAATTCGGTCTTGGAAGTCTCGCTCTCCCCCAGCCGGAAATAGGCTTTCGCGATCTCTGCGCGTGCATCCAAGTGATTGGGGTTGGTTGCCAACACGCGTTCCAGCGCAAATACGCCACGTGTCACGTTATCGCTCTCCACTGCAGCGACACCGAAGAGATAGTCGTAATTGATATCGCCGGCACGCTCTGCCTCTAATGGTTCGAGGAGTGCATAGGCGGATTTGAAATCATTGGCTTTGATCAGGTCAGCGGCTTTTGAAAGTGTTGCATCTTCCGCCGCCAGCGCCAGAGAGGAGACCCCGAGTAATACAAGTAAAACTAATAACGTACGCAGACGAGCTATTAGCATGCCACACCCCGATAAATTGAATTCTAGTTATGCATGACGCATTTTTATGTATACAAACTATACCTAATCCAAGGGGTATTTAATAGCGTGTTGCGAATTTGCAATTAAACTAAATTTAATTGTTGTAAATTAGCAACATATCGCCGGATGTTATGAAATCGTCTAAGAACAATTGCGGATTCATTCACCTACAACATCAGCGCCAGCCGGAGGCACGAAGCGAAATGCCTGGGCAGCTACTTTAGCGTTGGTTTCCAGCTTGGAGAACTCGATGACGGTCATGTGCCCGAAACTATCGTGGAGTTCCATCTCTTGCAATCGATCGTTCTTGAAGCCCATGAATACTTTCTCGAAACCGCTCTCTTGCTCCTTGGGTGTCGCCAACACCCAGTCCAAGTCATCCTGGCGTCCTTCGTCCTTCAGCGTGAAACTCTTCTCCATTTCCTTGTTGCCGGCCAACAAGGCGGCTGGTGTATTCCCCAATGCCTTGTCCAGCGAGCGCACCGTGACCTGATTCAGCTCCGGATCATGCAACCAGACACGGGCGCCATCCCCGACGATCACCTGCACATACGGTTTGTTGTAATCCCAGCGGAACTTACCCGGACGCTGAAGCTGCATGGTGCCTGTCACCTCCTGCACCTTTCGCCCCTGCTTATCGACCACCGTCTGCAGGAACTCGGCACGCAGGGACTGTGTGGATTTGTAGAAGGCACGCAAGCTTTCGACACCACCTGCATAGGCAAGCGATGGCATGGTGAACAACAATAGGATGACGGTTCTGGCGTTCATGGGCTGACTCATTCACTTTTAGGGGCTAATACTTCACGGTTGCCGTTACTTTGCATCGCAGAGACCAGGCCGGCGCGCTCCATCTCTTCGATCAATCGCGCTGCACGGTTATAGCCGATACGCAGATGGCGCTGTACGGAGGAGATCGAAGCGCGTCGCGACTTCATGACAATAGCAACTGCTTCATCGTATAACGGGTCGGATTCACCGCCCCCTTCCCCGAGCGCGCCACCGGCATCGCCGCCCTCTTCTGCGGTGTTATCGAGAATGCCTTCGATGTAATTGGGTTCGCCGCGCGATTTAAGGTTATCCACTACGCGATGGACTTCCTGGTCGGAGACGAATGCGCCGTGGATACGCTGCGGATAACTGGTCCCTGGCGGTTGGTAGAGCATATCGCCCTGTCCCAGCAAGGCCTCTGCGCCCATCTGATCCAGGATGGTACGCGAGTCGATCTTGCTGGATACCTGGAAAGCGATACGGGTAGGGATATTGGCTTTGATCAAACCGGTGATCACATCCACCGATGGGCGCTGAGTCGCCAGCACCAGATGGATACCGGAGGCCCGGGCTTTTTGGGCCAAACGGGCAATCAGCTCCTCGACCTTTTTGCCTACGACCATCATCAGGTCCGCCAATTCGTCGATCACGACGACGATCAGCGGCATCTCGTCGAGCGGTTCCGGGTTATCGGGAGTGATGCTGAATGGGTGCGTGATCGGCTGGCCGTCCTTGATGGCTTCACGGATCTTCTGGTTATAGCCGGCCAGATTGCGCACACCCAGCACCGACATCAGTTTGTAGCGGCGCTCCATCTCGGCGACACACCAGTTGAGGGCATTGGCGGCATGACGCATATCGGTCACCACTGGCGCCAGCAGATGCGGGATGCCTTCGTATACCGACAGCTCGAGCATCTTCGGATCGACCAGGATCAGTCGCACTTTGCTCGGCTCAGCCTTGTAGAGCAGGCTGAGGATCATGGCATTGATGGCCACGGATTTACCGGAGCCGGTGGTCCCCGCGACCAACACATGCGGCATCTTGGCCAAGTCGGCCACCACCGGCTTGCCGGCGATATCCTTACCGAGTGCGATCGCCAGCGGAGAGTGCACATCGGCATAGACCTGCGATCCCAATATCTCGGAAAGGAATACGACTTGGCGTTTGGGGTTCGGGATCTCGAGACCCATGCAACTCTTGCCTGGAATAGTCTCGACCACACGAATGCTGACGACCGACAAGGCACGCGCCAAGTCTTTGGACAGATTAGCCACTTGGCTGCCTTTAACACCGGGAGCAGGCTCCAACTCATAGCGCGTGATGACCGGGCCCGGCTGGGCCGTCAGCACCTTCACTTCGATACCGAAATCCATGAGCTTGCGTTCGATCAGGCGCGAGGTGAATTCCAGCGTCTCGGCGGATTGCAGTTCGACCTCTCCGTGCGGCTCATCCAGCAGATGTAGCGGCGGCAGCGGCGAATCGGGCAAGGTCTCGAATAAGGGCACTTGCTTTTCGCGCTGGACACGCTCGCTCTTCACGATCTCGACGGCAGGGGTCTCGATCTGCACCGGTGCACGGTCTTCCGTGCGCTTGCGCTCGTTGTCGACGAATTCGGCACGCAACTGCTCGGCGACTCGCCCGGCCTTCCGATCCTGCCAGTCCTGCCAGGTGTGACGCAGATAGAGATAACCGATCTCGAGAGCGGCACCGAGCTTCTCGGTCATCATGATCCACGACCAGCCGGTAAAGAGGCTAAAGCCGACCGCCATCAGCATCAACAGCACCAGGGTCGAGCCATCGAAGCCCAGCATCGAACGCAGGATCTCGTCGATGACATCCCCCAGCATGCCGCCGGCGCTCAGGGGCAGGTCTGCCGGCAATGGGATGATATGCCCCGCTTCAAGCGCGCAGGACGAGACCAGCAGGATGCAGAACCCGACGAGGTTGAATAGCAGGATAGGTTTATGCTGCGCCGCTACCACTTCCAGACGCAGGTAGACGAGCCAGATGGCATAGAACGCGAGCACGACCCACCACCATGCGGAGAACCCGAAGAGATAGAGCAGGATATCGGACAGCCATGCGCCCACTGTACCGCCCGCATTGTGAATGACGGTGCTGTCGCTGGCGCTGTGCGACCAGGAAGGGTCGTCACGATGGTAACTGAACAGGATGACGGTCAGGTAAAGACCAACCAGTAGCAGGATCATCCACCACGCTTCTCTGACGATACCGGGTGACTTTTCCGCGACGACTTCGCGACGGCTATTGAGTGGGGTGGTTTTTTTTCGGAAAAACAAGATGTTTTAGATACCCAGGTCGAGGTTGGAATCGATACCGATTATAGCAGTAACGACTGCCTGCGGTATTGCAGTGGAATAGCGATACAATGGCATGGATAGACACACCCGGATCAACGGGCGACAGCGTCGTCGGATGACGTGCAGGTGAAGATTAAATCCACTTATCATGCACTTTTGAACAATCAATTTGCGCCAGCCCTGGCATGAACCTAAGATGATGGTCATTGTCACCTTAGAGCACCAATTTCAATCAGCAAGGAGCATCACATGGATATCGGTATCAATGAAAAAGACCGTAAAAAGACCGCTGAAGGCCTGTCACATCTGTTGGCAGACACCTACACGCTCTACCTGAAGACCCATTACTTCCATTGGAACGTCACAGGTCCCATGTTCAACACGCTGCACTTGATGTTCGAGCAGCAATACACGGAGCTGGCCCTGGCGGTCGACGCCATCGCTGAGCGGATCCGTTCCCTGGATTTCTACGCACCAGGCACCTACCGTGACTTCGTCAAGCTCGCTTCCATCGAGGAAAGCGAATCCGTACCCAAGGCCAACGACATGATCCGCGAACTGGTGGCTGGCCATGAGGCCGTGGTCCGCACCGCGCGTGGCGTGTTCCCCGTGGCGGAAAAGGCTGGCGACGAAGCCACTGCCGACCTACTGACCCAGCGACTCCAGCTGCATGAAAAAACGGCTTGGATGCTCAGAAGCTTGCTTGAAAAATAAGATTTCGTACCTATTGTTGATTTTTATCGGGAGTTTTAACGTATGGCCACTAAACACGCCCGCCTGCTGATCCTGGGCTCCGGCCCGGCGGGCTATTCCGCTGCCGTCTATGCGGCGCGCGCCAATCTCAAGCCGGTGCTCGTCACCGGCATCGCTCAAGGCGGTCAGTTGATGACCACGACTGAGGTCGATAACTGGCCGGCCGATGCAGACGGTGTTCAGGGCCCGGAGCTCATGGCGCGTTTCCAGAAGCATGCGGAACGCTTCAATACTGAGATGATCTTCGATCATATCCATACCGCCAAGCTCAAGGAAAAGCCTATCCGCCTGATCGGCGATGCCGGCGAATACACCTGTGACGCCTTGATCATCGCCACCGGCGCTTCCGCGCAATACCTGGGCTTGCCGTCAGAGGAGCAGTTCTCAGGCAAGGGTGTCTCCGCTTGCGCGACCTGCGACGGGTTCTTCTATCGCAATCAGGAAGTTGCTGTGATCGGCGGCGGCAACACCGCGGTGGAGGAAGCCCTGTATCTGTCCAACATCGCCAGCAAAGTCACCCTGGTGCACCGCCGCGACAAGTTCAAGGCTGAAGCGATCCTGGTGGATAAAGTCATGCAGCGCGTGCAGGAAGGCAAGATCGAACTGCAACTGCACCATGTGCTGGATGAGGTCCTGGGCGACGACAGCGGCGTGACCGGCATGCGCATCAAGAACAACCAGACCGGCGAATCCAAGGAGATCCCGCTCAAGGGTGTGTTCATCGCGATCGGCCACAAGCCCAATACCGACATCTTCGCGGAGGAACTGGAGATGGAAGGTGGCTACATCGTCACCAAGGGCGGGCGCGAAGGCAATGCGACCGCGACCAGCATCCCGGGCGTGTTCGCTGCCGGCGACGTGCAAGACCATATCTATCGCCAGGCGGTGACCAGTGCAGGCTCCGGTTGCATGGCCGCGCTCGATGCCGAACGCTACCTCGATACCTGAGTTGGCTACCTAGC
The DNA here is from genome assembly GCA_902168195.1 of uncultured Methylotenera sp. Lineage (GTDB taxonomy): Bacteria > Pseudomonadota > Gammaproteobacteria > Burkholderiales > Methylophilaceae > CABHOJ01. The sequence goes on along the minus strand of CABHOJ010000054.1, from coordinate 10,957 downwards.
GAAAACTAGGCGAACAACGCACTATCGAGGCAGAATGATGCCGCTTTAGTGCGTTTTTTCATGGCGACCACCTTGTCGAACTCCGATCAGAACGAAGACGATATCGAACTGTTCCGCGAAGCAGTCAAAGGCGCGCGCCCGGTGAAAGCAAAACGCATCCCGCTCACGCCCCCTCGTCCCAAACCCGTTCCCAAACAGTTCATCCGCGATGAGCAGCAAGCCTTGCTCGATTCATTGAGCGATGACTATATCCCTGCACATGAACTGGAAAGTGGCGAAGAGCTACTGTACCTGCGCGAGGGACATTCCCCGGACATCCTCAGCAAGCTAAGACGTGGGCATTGGGTCGTTCAGGCGGCCATCGACCTGCATGGCTTGATCGCCGACGAAGCACGTCTTTACGTTGCCAGCTTCCTTGCCGATTGTAAGAAACGCGGTATCCGCTGCGTGCGCATCGTACATGGCAAAGGCCTGGGTTCGAGGAACCGTGAACCCGTGCTCAAGCACAAGTTACGTAACTGGCTGATGCAAAAGGATGAAGTGATCGCCTACGCGCAAGCGCGCAAGCAGGATGGCGGCGGCGGCGCGGTGATCGTATTGCTGAAGGCCTAGAGCCTGAAGCACTGGATCAGGCAGACCGCTTCTGCCGCGATCCCCTCCCCGCGCCCTGTGAAGCCGAGTTTCTCTGTCGTCGTCGCTTTGACGTTGACCGTATCCAGCAGCACCTGGCAATCCGATGCGATATTGGCGCGCATCTGGTCGATATAGGGTGCAAGCTTGGGCGCTTCGGCGATGACGGTGGCATCGATATTGACGATGGAAAAGTGTTTGGCCTGCAACAGCTTGGCCACGTGCGTGAGTAACTGGCGCGAATCGATGTCCTTGTAGCGCTCGTCGGTATTGGGGAAATGCTTGCCAATGTCGCCAAGAGCGGCGGCACCAAGCAAAGCGTCACAGATGGCATGCAACAAGACATCCGCATCGGAATGCCCCTCCAGACCCTTGTCATGCGGGATATCCACACCGCCGATCACGCAACGCCGCCCTTCCACTAGCTGATGTACGTCGAATCCTTGTCCTATTCTGATCATGTCGGGCTCCTTGGTGCTTAACGTGAGTGATCTGCGGCGAGTATGGCTTCCGCTATCGCCAGGTCCTGCGGGTAAGTGATCTTGAGGTTCCTGAGTTCGCCCGGCACCAGCCTGGGTTTGAACCCTAAGGCCTCGATCGCCTGTGCTTCATCGGTCGGGGCGCCACTCGCTTTTTCCAGCGCCTCCCTCAACATACCGTACCGGAACATCTGCGGGGTCTGCGCTTGCCATAGATGCTCACGTGGTTCCGTCCGGCTTACCCGGCTCTCGCCATCAGCGCGCTTGAGCGTGTCGGCGAGCGGGATGGCCAGTAAACCGCCGACCGCATCGTCCTGCAGCGTATCGAGTAAACGATCCAGCAAGGGTCGATTCAAGCCAGGCCGGGCAGCGTCATGCACTAGCACCCAATCCTGGGTATCGACACTTTCCGCCAGCGCCTTGAGACCATTCAAGACGGTAGCGGCTCTGGTCCCCCCGCCACAATGCAATATCTGCAGCTTGGCGTCTTTGATCGAAGTCAACCGCCGCCAGTCTGTATCCGCTTCGCTCAATATGACATTGACAGTGGCGATGCGTGGCGAGTCGATAAAAACGGCCAGGGTATGGATGATGAGCGGGCGGCCCAGCAGAGGCAGATATTGTTTGGGCAACTCGGCCCCTATCCGGCTTCCAGAGCCGGCTGCAGGGATGATGACGTGAAAATTGGCCATGCGGAATCTTAGCATGCGGAAATGACGATCCGGGGCGCAGATTGTTCATGGAATGTATGTAAATCAGGTGAATACTGGGCTGGTATCCCAGCAATAAAAAAAGCCATGCTTGCGCATGGCTTTTTCGATAGCGCGATATGACTAATCGTCCTGACCGGCGCCGCTATTCGGCGTTGCCGTGATCTTGTGGATGGACAGGTCGGCGCCGGCATATTCCTGCTCTGCATCGAGACGGATACCGACGATGACTTTCAGCAGGCCATAGACCAGGAAACCACCTACTAGCGCGATAGCGACGCCTAATCCGGTGCCGATGAGCTGCGAAGTCAAGCTGACGCCACCCATGCCGCCCAGTGCCTTGGCACCGAAGATGCCTGCGGCGATACCGCCCCAGGCGCCACACAAGCCGTGCAATGGCCAGACACCGAGCACATCATCGATCTTCCAGCGGTTCTGTGTCAGCGTGAACGCCCAGACGAAGATCGCACCGGCGATCACGCCCGTCACCAAGGCACCCAGAGGATGCATGACATCGGAACCGGCACAGACGGCCACCAGGCCTGCCAGCGGGCCGTTATGCACGAAGCCCGGGTCGTTCTTGCCCAACACCACGGCGGCCAGCGTCCCGCCGACCAAAGCCATCAGGGAGTTCAAGGCCACCAGCCCGGTCACTGCCGCAACGGTCTGCGCGGACATGACGTTGAAGCCGAACCAGCCTACAGTGAGGATCCATGCGCCCAATGCCAGGAACGGGATATTGGAAGGCGGGAAAGCGTGTAACCGGCCATCTTTTCCGTACCGACCCTGACGCGCGCCCAGCATGATCACTGCGCCCAGCGCGAGCCAGCCGCCCATCGCGTGTACGACGATGGAGCCGGCGAAGTCATGGAACTTGGCGCCGAAACTCGCCTCCAGCCAATCCTGGAAGCCGTAATGACCGTTCCAGGCGATGCCCTCGAAGAAGGGGTAGATGAAACCGACCAGGATGAAGGTTGCGGCCAGTTGCGGATTGAACCTCGCGCGCTCGGCGATACCGCCAGAGACGATCGCGGGAATGGCCGCGGCAAAGGTCAGCAGGAAGAAGAACTTGACCAGTTCATAGCCGTTCTTGTCCGACAGTGCCTCAGCGCCCTGGAAAAATCCGATGCCATAAGCGATGCTGTAACCGATGAAGAAATACGCGATCGTGGAGACGGAAAAATCCACCATGATCTTAACCAGCGCATTCACCTGGTTCTTGCGCCTGACCGTACCCACTTCGAGAAAAGCGAAGCCGGCATGCATCGCAAGCACCATGATGGCGCCTAATAATATGAATAGAACGTCACTTCCAGACTGTAAAGCTTCCATTTAGGTCTCTCCCCCTCTGAATTTAAATCCGAAGGTCAATAGCAAAAAGCGCGCCAATCCTCATATGTTTGTTTCGTATACACTTTTTTCATGCACCATTTTTGGCATTGCACCTTACGGGTGCGATTCATAGTGCATTGCACTGTTTATGTGCAATTATGCTCAAATGATTGGGGTGCTCACCAGGATAATGCGCATCAGGTTAAGAATTCCTACACGCATTTCAGAAAAGGCTGACATCACTGAACAAGTGATAGGGGTAAAGTTAGTACATGGGCGTTTGACATATTCGTCCATACTTCCACTTCAAGGTGCCTACATCTCCCCGAGTAGGCACTTTTTTTTGCCTACCGTTTCCGGAATAGACAGACCTATTCTCGCAACCAAGCGAGCAATCTAGCTCAGCGAGTACTCGACCCAGCCCCCGGCCCTGAAACCTGACATACCAAAAGGCCCTGTCATGAGACAGGGCCTTTTACTTTGGGTTGTACCTCAATTATCTGGGCTTGATCACATCAGTTGCCTTGAGTTGTACCGGCATCTCCAACTGAATATCGATCTCGGATGGGGTGGTCAACGCATATTTGTCCTGGCCTGAGGTATTCCGCATTTGCCCATCTTCAGCCGACCTTTCACTCACTTCCAGCTCGGTGAATCGCAAGTCCTCAACCAGTACGATGGAAGAAGCACTCAACAGAAAAGCGATCACGAATAAACTAAACGCAATATATTTGCACGTCGTGTAACTCATGACAGCTCCTTGATGGATATGGTGCTAATCAGGAAATCCTGACTAGTAAAGCTACTGCACCAGTATGTCCATTTGATGATGCTTTACGATGAACACCTTATGGTGTGAGGTGATCATAGTCAGGGTGAGCGCAAGCGCTCATAGGCGGAATGCCTGAACTAACGTAGGAGTAATTTAAGTCTTTTGTGAATGATCCAGACAGACCCAACGGGTGTTCCATATCCATTTCGATGCACAAAAAATAAAGGCATGGATATGACATCCATGCCTTCAGCTTCCTCACCTACAGCTCAATTACGTTCAGTGCTTGGTGTACATCTTCATGGCCAGTGATTTCAGGTGCTCCTCATTGAGGCTGCCGTTCAGTTTCATGAAGCCATGTTGCAAGTCTTTTTTGCGCGCCGTCATCTTTTCACCCAGTTCCTCCAGGTCGCACTTGGCTTTCTTCACTTTCGGGAACATCTCTTTTTCTTCTTCCTTCACGTGATGCTCGATGTATTCGCCGAGCACGATGACCTTGGCGTCATACATCGCATCTTCAGGGTCCATGGATTGGATCTGTGCGATCAGGTCCTTGGCACTATCATGTTCCACTTTCGCCTCGTTCATCATGTCTTCGTCATTGATCGCCGCGCGGGCCACCGGATAGAAGACTTCTTCCTCCACCTGGGTGTGGATGATCAACTCCATGCAGATCTTGTTGGCGACCGCCACCTTCCCGTTAGTGTCGGACTTGCTCGCTAGCTTCTCGAACTCCTTGAACATCTTCTTCACTTCGGCATGGTCTTTCATCAGCAGCTTGACGGCGTCATGCGGGGAAGTGCGTGCGCGCGCCTTGGGCTTCGCTGGGCGTTTTCCGGTGGATGTCGTGGTTGTAGCCATATGTTTCTCCTTGGTGGATGAATCGTATAGTGATCAATCGAATCAGCAGGGTACGCGCCACGGTCGTGGCGAATCATCCCCGCCCGGCTGATTCGGATGTAGGAGAAATTGAAGCTTAAAAAAACAGACGAAAAAATACCCGACGCGCATAGCAGGCCGGGTATTAGCGTTTCAAGGGATTGCTATCAATGGTGCATAGCGGCCACCTGGTCACGCAAGCGCTTGACCTGGTCATGATTGGTGCGCAGACCCTCGTACTGGCGTTCGATGACGGAGCGCAGGTTGAGTGGCCAATCTTCCTCCAGCGCCTCCTCATAGTTGTTCATGGCGATATCCTCGCCACGCTCACATTCGTCCAGCACCGCTTCTTCGTCCTTGCCCATGAGGGTGGTCTTGAAGTCGATCCAGCGACGGTGGATCGCGCCTGCGACTGTAGGCTTGGTTTCCGGGTCGCCATCGTACTGGATGACGATCTGTTGCAGCTCATGCGCACTCTTGGCGCAGTCCATGGAACGCGTGATAAAGAACTCCTTCAAGGCCGTGTTCTGAATGTCCTTGGCACAGGTACGGAAGCCCTCCTCACCGTCCTTGCAGGTTTCGATCAGGTCGTTCAGGTTGGATACGATTTCGTCGTTCGTCATGTCGATGTTCCTTTCATGATGGTTGGGTCACAACGGTCTTCCCATATGCCCTAGATAGCCTGCCAGGCGGATCAACGTTGTGAATGAGATTGCATATTCATAATAGGGACCTTCATGGATCGGCGTTATCAGGGATGGCTGATTCACTTGTAGGAGAAATTGCCGAGAGCGATGCATTCAAATTTCTCCTACAAGAAGTCAGGCAAATCGCCGATAAGGGCCCCTATCCAGCTTTTCTAATATTGGTTCGCCAATGGATGGGGTGATTTAACCGACAACTGGCAATCCCACCGATGTTGCACAAGCGCCATCGGAGAGCACAGCAGCCACTTATAGGATTCAAGGAAACGACATGTCACTATTCAATATCGAGGTCTGGCCGAAAGCCAAGCAAACCAACATGCCAGAATGGAAATGCGAGTTGGATGCTGAAAATATCGAGCAGGCTTACATCATCGGCGGTAAACGCTTTCATACAGAACGCCCCGAGCTCGATCCAGAAGAGTTCATCATCAAAGCCACTGATTACCACCAATGAACAATCTGGATAAACCACTCCTGAAACTGGACGGACTGGATGTGCCGGGTCTCTATCTGGAGGATGTCGCCAAAGTCTATGAGCACAGCGATAAACGCGGCTACCGCTATCTCACCATCTTCATGATCGATGGCGTCCAGATAGCCGTGCCGGCGACACCGAGCAATATCGATTGCCTGCTACGCGGCGGTCATCACATCTTCGAATTCAACGTCGCCAACAGCATGCTGGTACAGGAGGAGTCGCCTGTCAGCTATGATTTCCACCGACAGATCAATGCCTGGTAGCTGCTGAATCCCATCATGGAATGGCCAGCCATCGACTGGGCGGCGATGTTCACCCTGAGTGCCAACCCGCTGGAGATCTTCTTGCGTGCTTCGATGATGTTCTGGTTCCTGTTCGCCATCTTCCGTTTCATCCTGCGTCGCGGCATCGGCGCGGTCGGTATCGGCGATTTCCTGTTCGTGGCGATCGTGGCCGACGCATCGCAGAATGCGATGAGCAGCGACCATCTCTCGGTGACGGATGGGCTGATCCTAGTCGCTACCCTGGCCTTCTGGAATTACTTGCTGGATTACTTGAGCTTCAGATTCAGCACCTTGCGTCAGTTCATCGAACCGGGCTCATTGGTGCTGGTCAAGGACGGCAAACTGCAACGTCGCAACCTGCAGCGCCAGTTCATCACGACCGAAGAGATCTATGCCAAGTTGCGAGAGGGTGGCATCCCTGCGTTATCGCAGGTCGTGGAGATGCGGCTGGAAACCAATGGCGAGATCAGTGTCGTCTGTGATGAGACCAAGCAGAACAAGGCCAGGAAATGATCAGCCGTTAACCACTTCCCCACCGTTCGGGTGCAGCACCTGGCCGGTCATGTAGGAAGCATCGTTGGAAGCGAGGAACACATAACATGGGGCGATCTCGCTAGGTTGTCCCGCCCTGCCCATGGGTACGTCCGTACCGAATTCACGCACTTCCTCGGCCGAGAATGTAGAGACGATCAGCGGCGTCCAGACCGGCCCTGGCGCTACCGCGTTCACATAGATGCCTTTATCGATCAATTGCTTGGCTAAGGAACGGGTCATGGAGACGATCGCGCCCTTGGTTGCGGAATAATCGACCAAGCGGGGGCTGCCCCGGTAGGCAGTGACCGACGCCGTGTTGATGATGCTGGCGCCCCGACGCATATGCGGCAATGCCGCCTGCACGATATGGAACATGGAGAACAGGTTGACGCGGAACGTGCTCTCCAGATCCTCCTGTCGGATCTCACGGATGTCGCCTTTGGGATGCTGTTCTGCCGCATTGTTGACCACGACATCAAGCCTGCCGAAATGCCGGACGGTGCGTTCGACCAGCGCACTGCAAAAGCCGGGGTCACTAAGATCGCCCGTCACCAGCATGCACTCCCCACCCGAACGTTCCACCAGTTGCTTGGTGCGACGGGCATCATCATCCTCGTTCAGATACTGGATCACGACGTCCGCCCCTTCCAGCGCATAGGCGATGGCCACCGCCCTGCCGATGCCACTATCCCCGCCTGTGATCAAGGCGACCTTGCCGAGTAGCTTCTGGCTTGGCATGTAGTCGGGCTTCACGTACTCCGGTTGCGGGAACATCCTGCTTTCATGACCCGGTTGCGTGGATTGATGTTGCGCGGGTTGTTTCTTCACGGCCGCGCCTTGTGCTACTGCAACTTGTTTCATGATGGTCTCCTCAATGAGGTTGCTGGATGATGAGTTTGCTAAATGGCTCAACAACCGGGTCAACAGTCCGGATCAACGGGCCTGCCAAATATAGAGAATTAATGGACCGTGCTGTCGGTCTGCATGCTATCGGGCAACCGCACCAGGTGACTGCGCAAGGCATAAGCGATCAAATCGGCGTGACTGCTCAGTGCCAGTTTTTGCAGCAGCTTCGATTTGAAGATACTCACGGAGCTGGCGGTGATCTGCAGTTCCTTGGCGATCAAGGTGGTGGATTTGCCCTTGAGCAGCTTCAGGAATATCTGCAACTCGCGAAACGACAATGTCTCATAGCCCGGCGTCGTCTGCCCCGCGATTCGCATCGAGACAGGTGCATTCTGCTGATAGATTGCCGGGAAATCCCCGGCCAGCACCTGTTCGATCGAGTTTCTTAGCACATCCGCCCGGGCATGCTTGGTCAGGTAGCCCTTGCAGCCAAGTCGCAGATAGTGCGCGACCTGCATATCGCCGTCCTCGCCATTCACTACCAGCACCGGCACACCGGGCAGCCACGCCTTGAGGTCGCAAAACGTCTCCAGACCGTTCTTGCTCGGATCGGAAATGTCGATCAATACCAGATCGATCGCTTGTACCGCGATCGCGCATCGGGCTTCCGACATATCGGCGGCTTCCAAGAGCAATGCAGCGTTATCGGCCTCGATCAACTTTCGCAGGCAATAACGCGTGAACTTGTAGCCATCCACCAATAGGACTGTTCTATTCATATCCGTACACTTGCATGATCGTTTTTTGATTATTCGGCTACCGTGTATGGGCATAGATACGGCGGCCTCAGAGTCATCATAGTTAAGCCTGAAAAAGCCCTCTGTCGGCATTTGTCTTATTTTTTTGTCAGAACGCCAACTCACAGAACTTGCAGGTTTTCCTACATGTCGCACTGGGATAGGAGGCCTTAACCGGCCACTCGAAAGGCATCATGGAAACCCAGCCAGGAGGACATCGCCATGCCAAGAGGCATCAGCATCAAGCGAGAACGTGAGTTCAAGGAATTGACCCACAAATTCAAGCGCGAGCATCGATACGCCGGTCGAGAGCAGGAAGTCGCCGCCCGCATCGTCAACAAGCAGCGCCACGATTACGGTGAAACCAAGGAAGAAAAAGAGAAAGACCGGGCCGGTCTATCCCCAGACCGCCCTCTGCCCCTAGCCGATTACGACCGCCAGACCATACCGCGGATTCGGTCGCAACTCGATCGCCTGGATACGTCCGCCTTGAGAAAGCTCCGTACTTATGAGCGTGGTCACAAACAGCGTAAAGGACTGCTGACCGAGCTAGATCGCCGTTTGTCGCACCACTGATTTGCTCTCCGTTATCTTGACTGTCTAGAACACAAGAGTCAGCCCATTCGCGAGGTGGCGACATCGCAGCGGATTGATTACTATGGACTCAGCCTGACAACTGGGGATCACCATGTTCGAATCCGCTGAGCTTGGCCATAAGATCGCGAAGGATGTTTACAAGAAAGCCTTGCCGGAATTACGCGAATCGCTGCTGGAGGCCCAGTACGATCTGCTGGAGTCCGGCAAATTCCCCGTCATCATCCTGATCGGTGGCGTCGATGGCGCCGGCAAGGGCGAAACGGCCAACCTGCTCAACGAGTGGATGGACCCACGCCATATCAACACCCATGCCTTCGGCCCACCGACCGAGGAAGAAAGCCAACGGCCTCCGATGTGGCGTTTCTGGCGGGCGCTCCCGCCCAAAGGCGAGATCGGCATCCTGTTCGGCTCCTGGTATACCGCCCCCATCGTTAACCGCACCTACGGCAAGATCAAGAATGAGGCGCTGGACAATGCGCTGGAAGAGATCGTGCGCTTCGAGCGCATGCTGACGGACGAAGGCGCGCTCGTCATCAAGCTCTGGTTCCACCTGTCCAAGGAACGCCAGAAACAGCGCATCAAGACCTTGCAGAAGGACACGGACACTGCCTGGCGCGTCAGCGAGCAGGATCTGAAACACCTCAAGATGTACGAGAAATTCCGCAACATCTCCAGCCGCGTATTGAGCGAGACCAGCACGGCCAACGCCCCCTGGATCGTCATCGAAGGGTATGACGCCAATTACCGCAACCTCACGGCGGGCAAGTACATCCTAGAAGCCATCAGGAAGCGGCTTGAACACAGCCGCAAGAAGGTCCGCAAGGCCGCCGCACCTCCATTGCTGAAGCCGCTGGATGCCGTGCGCATCCTCGATACCCTGGACTTGACCCAGTCACTATCCAAGCCGACCTATGAGAAACAGCTGGAGAAATACCAGAGCAAACTCAACTGGCTGACACGCGAAGCCGGGTTCAGGAAACTCTCGGTAGTCAGCGTCTTCGAAGGGGCCGACGCCGCAGGCAAAGGCGGCAGTATCCGCCGCATCACCCAGGCGCTGGATGCGCGGCATTATCAGATCATCCCGGTCGCGGCGCCGACCGAGGAAGAACGGGCACAGCCTTATCTATGGCGCTTCTGGCGTCATATCCCCGGTAAGGGGCGCGTGACCATCTTCGACCGTTCCTGGTATGGGCGGGTACTGGTCGAACGCGTCGAAGGCTTATGCAGCGAGCAGGACTGGATGCGGGCCTATGCCGAGATCAATGATTTCGAGGAGCAACTGGCCAACGAGGATATCCTGCTGATGAAGTTCTGGTTGCAGATCAGCCCGGAAGAACAGCTCAAGCGGTTCGAAACTCGCCAGCAGATCCCGTTCAAGCGCTTCAAGATCACGGAAGAGGATTGGCGCAACCGCAAGAAATGGGACGAATACCAGAATGCCGTATCGGACATGGTGGACCGCACCAGCACGGCTGACGCGCCCTGGACGCTGGTGGAGGCCAATGACAAATACCATGCCCGCATCAAGATCCTGTGCACCTGGTGCGACAACCTCGAGAAGTTACTGGATTAGTACTGGCCTAGAGAGAAGTGACTGGGCCAGGAAAGTGACCGAACCAGGCAAAACTGTCCATCAGGGCAGATCAAATGTACTGGCCGGTGGTTTCCCGCAGGATGTACTTGGCGGCTTCTGGGTCGCCCGCCCAGAAATAGTAGAACTCCCGCACGACGACCAGAAATAGACGGCGTGTGTCCTGCAGGGTGAATAAGGGGACGGTGCAATCCGCCGCGATACGGTAGATGCGGTGATTCCGCTCCGGCGCATCGCGCAAGCGGATCAATAGCAACTTCACCAGCTTGACGCGGGTGTCGACCAGCGCCTGGGCTGCGCCTTCCTGACGCAAGGCAAGCG
>CABHOJ010000053.1 GCA_902168195.1 uncultured Methylotenera sp. | reverse complement strand
CACCCGCATCAACCTCAGCTGGGATATCAATGACATCGGCAAGACGCTCGAACGCTACGGCTACCCCAATACCATCAAGGGCGGCGACGCGGACCTCAGCGGCCAGCTGAAATGGCCGGGCAGCCCGCACGAGTTCGACATCCCCGGCTTGAGCGGCGCACTGCAACTCGACGCGCGCAAGGGCCAGATCCTCAAGATCCAGCCGGGTGTCGGCCGCCTGTTTGGCGTGTTGAGCTTGCAGAGCCTGCCGCGCCGCCTGACGCTGGATTTCCGTGACGTATTCAGCAGCGGCTTCACCTTCGACAAGATCAGCGCAAGCGTGCGGATCGACAAGGGCGTGATGCGCAGCGACGACTTCAAGATGGAAGGCCCGGTCGCCCTGGTCGAGATGAAGGGCGAGACCGACCTCAAGAAAGAAACCCAGCATCTGTTCGTCCGCGTCACGCCCTACATCAGCGACAGCCTATCCATCGCAGCGCTGGCCGGTGGGCCACTGGCAGGCGCGGCAGCATTCATCGCACAGAAACTGCTGAAAGACCCGATCAACAAGATGGCGGCGGACGACTACGAGATCACAGGCACTTGGGACAACCCGCAGGAAGTGAAATCCGCTGACAAGAAACCGGCCGCGCCGGTCTCCCCACTGGGCAAGTGAGGCAATAATCCGGGCAACTGGAGTATGATGTTTGCGAAAAGCAAGAAAAAACTTGGAAAACAGATATGGCCATCAAATCACGCGAAAAACCTAACAAGAGCAGTCTCGTCAAAAGCAGCAAAACAGCGGCAGCAACGCCGGGCATCATCAAGATCGCCGGCATCCAGATGGCGTCGGGGCCACATGTCGCTTCCAACCTGAGCGAGGCTGAACGCCTGATCGAGATCGCGGCGGCGCAAGGCGCCAAGCTGGTCGCCCTGCCTGAATATTTTGCCATCATGGGCATCAAGGACACCGACAAGGTCAAAGTGCGCGAAAAGGAAGGTAGCGGCCCGATTCAGACCTTCCTGTCCAAGATCGCCAAACGCAACGATATCTGGATCATCGGCGGTTCTATCCCGCTCGAATGCAAGGACCCCAAGAAAGTCCGCAACGCCTGCCTGGTCTACGACAACAAGGGCAAACAGGTCGCGCGCTACGACAAGATCCACCTATTCGGACTGGATCTCGGCAATGAACATTACCGTGAAGAATCCACCATCGAAGCCGGCGACAAGGTCGTCGTACTCGATACCCCATTCGGCAAGATCGGCCTCTCCATCTGCTACGACTTGCGCTTCCCGGAACTCTACCGCGCCATGGGCGAAGTCGACCTCATCGTCGTCCCTTCCGCGTTCACCGAGACCACCGGCAAGGCCCACTGGGAGAGCCTGATCCGCGCACGCGCCATCGAGAACCTCAGCTACGTGCTAGCCCCCGCGCAGGGCGGTTATCACACCTCCGGCCGTGAGACGCATGGCAACAGCATGATCGTCGACCCCTGGGGCGTGGTGCTCGATCGCCTGCCACGCGGATCAGGTGTCGTGCTCGCATCCATCAATTCCGGTTACCAGAAGAGCTTGCGCAATAGCTTGCCCGCGCTAAAGCATCGTACGCTGTTCAAATAAGGGACGCATAGCGACTGGCCTTCGCAGTTCAATATTTTGCTTTTCGGGTTGCCATTATTTAAGTTCCACACCAACCCTTCCATTAAGCGAAACACCTAACGTTGCCCTTAATTCAAAATTTAGTCTAATTTCATATGACTGCCATTTTTAGTTTCCGCTGTACTAGTTGCTACAATGTACACGAAGGGTCTCCTAGCTTCTCTTTCAACGCCCCGTTCCAATACAACGCTTTAAGTGATTTCGAAAAATCAGAAGCCCACTTGGGCTCTGACCTCTGCTACATCGAAGATGATCGGTTCATTCGGGTTTGTTTGGAGATACCAATTATTGGGGTCGAGCAGCCCTTTATGTGGGGAGTGTGGGTTTCACTAAGCCAAAATAACTTTGAACGTTATCGCGATACGTACGAAGAACCGGTCGAGACCGATGAATACTTTGGTTGGTTCTGCAATGTTCTTCCATTCTATCCGGATACCCTGAACCTAAAAACGTCGGTACGTCCGAGAATTGGCAACATGCGCCCATATCTTTTACTTGAGCCAACTGAGCATCCACTTTCCATGGATTTTGCTAATGGTATTTCTATTCGCCGTGCGCAGGAGATCGCAGAACATGTGATGCATAGCAGCTAATCCTTCGGTCAAAAGGGGTGCGCTAAAGCATGCTCTTCTTAATTAAAACATTGGGACGCAAGAACAATGAAACGTCTAATCTTCGGTTTTGCAATTGGTCTTGGTGCGGTTGCGGTTTTCGGCGCATTACTTTGGATACTTCTCCCGTTGCTTTTTTCCATCGCGTCTCGCGGTTCAGAGGCTTGGTTGGGCCTGTTCCCTTTTGCAGTTGCACTTCCCACTCTGCTATTAGGCGGTTACGCAGGAGCTCGCGTTTCTTGCAGCCACCGTTTTGCCATAGGCTTCTCTGTGGGTCTAGCTGCCACTGCACTAGCAGCGTCATTAACTGGGGTTGCGGGTCAGATTTGGTTTCTCGTTTTTGCGGCTATTCTCGGTGGCTTGGTTGCTGCTGTTGGAGCACATTTTTCAGGTCGGGGCCAAGTTGCGCCGTAACCCACCAGTCAAGCGAGACGCGCTAAAGCTCGCCATTTATGTCTAGCGTGATACTTCATCTAGAGGTATTTAGCGAACTGATCTGCAGTGTATTGCGAAACCAAAGCGCTTAAGCCTGGTGATCTTGCAACCATGCGAGAGGTACTCTCATTGTTCGGCAAAGTGTTTGACGAGCCTGAAACATACAGTGCCAAACAACCCAGCGACGAGTATCTCTGCAACCTGCTTGCAAGCACCTCATTTATCGCGATTGCAGTACACGATGGGGCAGAGGTTGTCGGTGGTCTGACCGCATACGTCTTGCCTAAGTTTGAGCAGGCGAGGTCGGAAATCTACATTTATGATCTGGCAGTCGCTGAAACCCATCGCAGGAGAGGTGTCGCTACCGCCATGATCGAGAAACTGCAAGAGATTGCCAGCGATCTAGGCGCTTGGGTCATCTTCGTCCAAGCCGACTACGGCGATGATCCGGCTATTGAGTTATATACCAAGCTTGGCACACGCGAAGAAGTACTACACTTTGACATCAAACCTTCTCAAACTGATTGAGCCATCAGCCAGAATTCCAGAAATTCCGTAGGACTTGCAATCTGCCCGCCTGCTATCATCTAGGTTGTATCTATCTGCAAAAGCACCAAGCCATGAAACCAGACACACTCCCTAGCAGTTCCAGCCCGGTCGCCGGTTCGGATTTCAGCACCGCGAATGAAACGTTACTCGGGCCTTCCGGCCTCGATGTCCCCGCGCTGCAGAAGGTGCTGGGCAATATCATGTCGCACAAGGTGGATTACGCGGACCTCTATTTCCAGTACAGCCGCTCCGAGAGTTGGGGGCTGGAAGAAGGCCAGGTGAAATCCGGTAACTTCAGCATTGACCAGGGTGTCGGTGTGCGTGCCGTGAGTGGCGAGAAGACCGCGTTCGCGTATTCCGATGACATCCACCTCTCCGCACTGGAAGAGGCTGCGAACGCTACACGCGCCATCGCCGCACTCGGCAACGAGCAAGCAGGGCAGATCGTGCAGCGCGTGGAGGCCCCGCAATTGTACCTGCCGCAAGACCCCATCGCTTCGCTCAGCGCGGATGCCAAGGTCAAGCTCCTGGAGCGACTTGAAGCCTTCGCCCGCAAGGCTGACCCACGTGTCATCCAGGTGATGGCATCCATCGCCGGTGAATACGAAGTGGTCATGGTCGCGCGTCACGACGGCGTGATGGCTGCCGATGTGCGCCCGCTGGTGCGTCTCTCGATCCAGGTCATCGCCGAACAGGATGGCCGCCGTGAACAAGGTTCTGCGGGCGGTGGCGGTCGTTTCGATTACAGTTATTTCACCGATGCCGTGTTGCAGGACTACGCCAAGAAAGCCGTACACCAAGCCCTAGTGAACCTCGACGCGCGCCCTGCTCCTGCAGGCAGCATGACCGTGGTGCTAGGTGCTGGCTGGCCCGGCATCCTCTTGCACGAGGCGATCGGCCACGGTCTGGAAGGCGATTTCAACCGCAAGGGCAGTTCTGCATTCAGTAATGCCATCGGCCAGCAAGTCGCTGCCAGAGGCCTGACCGTGGTGGACGACGGCACCATCGCCGACCGTCGCGGCTCGCTCAACATCGACGACGAAGGCAACCCGACCCAGCGTACCGTGCTGATCGAGGACGGCATCCTCAAGGGCTATATCCAGGACAGCCTCAACGCACGGCTCATGGGCATGCCGATCACCGGTAACGCGCGCCGCGAATCCTATGCGCACATCCCCATGCCGCGCATGACCAACACCTACATGCTCAATGGCAATATGCCGCC